>JAGRAG010000234.1 GCA_020435025.1 Bdellovibrionales bacterium
TACTTCCATTTCCCGTAGCAATTTTTAAGGCTGTACCCATTACTGTAAGAGATGAGAAATATATTAAACCTTCTATTTCTGTTAAAGCACAGTAACTATTTGCTGTATTCACTGAGTCCATATCATCTAAACCTAAATTGGCAATCATAGCTGCTTCTTTATGAGTAGAAGAGTCGGATAGTGATTTTACGGCATTTACAATTTTAGGAGATGTCAATCCCGCACGTAAAAGGTAGCCTGAGCATTTAATCACATTGGCCTTCTGGGAGTTGTCACTGGCCACATAGGCCATACAGCTATCTACCTGTGTCTGAATCGTCGCTAAAGCTACCGTATCATCAATTTTATCCAAACAAGTTTGAGCATTGGCAGCGCCGTTGTCGTCCTCACATCCCATTAAGGTGACAGACATAGAAATTAAGATCGAAACAGTTAATAAGCTCTTCTTGAACATATTTTCCCCTCATTAATTTTTGATCCTTTAATTATAAGGTCGAATGAAAGTATGATCCAGAAAAAATCGTAACAAACGTTCTAAGTCTAGATAACAACTAAAAATTCCAATCTTAGGACTCATCTTTTCTTAGTTTCTTCAGAGATGTCTGTCACTACGTTAAGAACCTAGTCAAAAATCTAGAACTTTATTGTTGTATCAACATGAGTCACGAAATTCCCGATATGATAAATAGATAGCTAAAGGTGACAGACATGCATTTTAGAAATTTTTCGAAACTTATAGTTCTTCATTTTACTTTATGTACATTGACAACCCATGCAGGTGAAAAGTTTGAGTACTATAACGGTGTCCGAAGTTTGGCTATGGGAGGCGCAAGAATCGCTGTAGTAAATGATGAAACAGCCATGCTAGTAAATCCGGCGGCCTTAGGGAAGTTGAGAGACTATTTTGTAACTGTGGCCGATCCGGAGATTTCTTTTGGCACAAGCTCTCAAGCCATCATTGGCGCAGATATTACAGCCTTTATCGATCCCCAAACTATGCTCGATAAATTGACTAGCGAAAAAGGAGTGCAGTTCCATCAAAGAGTGTCTCTTTTTCCGTCATTCGTTGTGCAAAATTTCGGAATTGGTGTTTACGGTAATTATGCAACCAATGCGAACGTGAACCTTGCTGGTACTGAATACAGTTTAGACTATGTAAATGATTATGCAGTTGTTTTAGGATTTAACTTTCGTCTTTTTGATGGAAAAGTGAAACTTGGATTCAATGCACGGGCGACAAATCGAGTAGAGATATCCAGAAACTCTACAACGACCACAATTCCCGCAAACTCGACGGGACTCACAATAGAAGGGCTTGCAAAAGAAGGATTCGGAATTGGTTCGGATGTCGGACTTATTCTTACTGGACCATGGATGCTGCTGCCAACTATTGCCGTTGTGTATAGAGATGCGGGGGATACTCATTATAATATCAATGACGGACTCTTCTATAGCACCTCGGAACGGCCGCTAAGAACGCCGTCTTCTTTAGATGTGGCCCTGGCGATTTTTCCTATTATAAGCAATAAAACGAGAGTGTCCTTTAGTCTCGAGTACCGTGATGCCCTATCAGAAGACCAAGAGGACATTGACGATCCAATGAGAAGAACTCACGCAGGGTTAGAGTTTAATTTTAGTGACGCGTTTTTTATCCGATTTGGCTATCATCAAAGGTATTTTTCAACGGGATTAGAAATTTCAATGCTGAATTATCAACTTCAGTTTGCTAGTTATTCCGAAGAGATTGGAACTGCAGCTCTACCTGTTGAAGACAAACGATTTGTAGGAAAGTTTGCATTTCGATTTTAAGCTGCGTGACGAAAGTCTGTCACCGTTCGACCTATGTCCTTAAGGATAGTCGGAATCCTACATCTAAAAAGCATTTCATAGTATTCTGTTCATACCTCTTTTTAAGGAGTATGGGGATGATCTTGCGGATTGTAAGATGGTCGATAAGCCTAGGGATACTATCGTTTTTAGTTCTGGGGTGCGGATCGAGTAATATTTTAGTTGATTTTGGAACGGTCACGGATGAATCGCTTTTATTTCAAGCCAAACAAAATATGAATGACGGACTCTGGAGTGACGCTTTAGATAACTTTGATCAAATGAGCGTTGATTTTTTAACCAGAAGAGATGTGATTTATGTTCACGCTAATGCTTATGCGGGTAGGTGCGGTTTGAACTTTATGGAGTTTGTCGAAAGCCTTGGAAATATAGGTTCAAATACCTTATTTGGATTTCTTATGCAGACTTATACGTCAGCTACGTTAACGATAGCCGATGATTGTGCACAAGCCGAAGCATTGATTAAAAGTATTTCTGATGATCCTGCTTTAAGGACTGCGAACGAAAATGTATTTATGGCCTTTTTAGGGTTTACAAAAATCGGTGCTTTCTTGGGCGCTATTGCAGATACGGATAATGATGGATCTCCGGACGGAGGATTTGACTCATGTGCTGGTGGTTCCATTTCAGACGATCAAGTTAAAGAAGTGGGTACTGGGTTGGCTAATGCTCTAACAAGTCTTTCTGCATCCGGGTCTTCAATCGGAGGAGATCAGGTGACAGACATCGATTCTATGTGTACGGCGATTAATAGTAATTTGGGGGCGAGCTATAACTTTTGTGAAGCAACAAATAAAGATGATGTAACGGCTGATATGATCAAAGGAATTCGGTCGATTATTGGTGAAGGACAGGCATTGGGAATAGGTTCGTGCGCGGCAGTTCCAAACAATTTGCCTAACTGCGCGTGTCCTTAGAAGTAGGGAAATGATTCACATAATTAGAATTGGACTGATTTTATTAATCACATTTGGAACTGGGCTCCGCGTTTTAGGCGCTGAGTTATTTGACACCCATCAGAATGTCCGTGCTCTCGGAATGGGTAATGCCTACGTGAGTGTGGTTAATGATTCGGAATCCTTATTCTATAACCCCGCAGGATTAGCAAAAGTCACGGGATACTATTGGAAGATTTTCGATCTTCGAATTGGACTCAGCGGTCTAGATACAGTGGAGAAGTTGTCCAATCTTCAGTCCAACTCTGGTTTTGCTTCGGCTATTAATGAACTTTATGGTGAAAACATGTTTTTGGCAGCCGGTGGTCAGACGGCCATCACGACCCCTTTTGTTACGGCGTCTTTATATATGGATGGGAATGTAAACATTAGTGCCGAGAATCCAGCCAGTCCGGTTATGAATCTCAACTATGTTTTAGATACCGGCGTTGCGGCAGGCTTTGGCTTTCATTTACTACCATTTTTCCAGATGGGTTTTGTTTTAAAAAGTTTTAATCGAAATGGAGTCCGTAAGGGGTACGGTCTTTCTGAATTAGGTGAACTCGATCCGGCAGTGTTCGAAGGAGATCTAAATAATGGTGGATCGGCTATAGCCTTGGATTTAGGAATGAACATTGCGATTGACAGTATTATAAGTCCAACGCTGTCATTTGTATGGCGAAACGTAGGAGTGACTTCAATCGTTCCCAACTCAACCACAACGGAAGCTCCTCCTTCTGATCCGGAGGAAATGATTGTTGGGGCCTCTGTTGTTCTAGATACTCCGATTGTTTCGATGACACCGTCTTTTGATTTTCGCTACCTAAATCGTGCCGATGTGCAATTAGCAAAAAAAATAAATTTTGGAATAGAATTTGACTTTCCGTTTGTTGCTTTAAGAGGTGGCTATAGTCAGGGCTATTATTCTGCGGGAGCCACTTTGGGGCTTGGATTGTTAAGTATTGATGCCGCTACATGGGGAGTCGAGTTGGGAGAAGCTCCTGGACAGCTTGAAGATCGTCGGTATATGCTTCAGGTCACTTTAGAGTTGGGTTTTGATCTTGGGTTTGGAGGATCAGGATCTGGCAAAGGGGGCAGCCGGGGCGGAAGTCGCGGACCTCGAGGACTTAAAAAGCGACGATAATGGCTGTTCGGCATGTTAAAAATTACGAAATTTCATTCTCTTGAAGATAAAAGAGCCTATGTAAGTTCCGATGAGTTTCATAACGCGACTTGGATTGTCTCTGACTTGCATGCGAAGTTTGAGATTCAAAAGAGTTTTCATAATAGTGGTAGAAAGATTATT
>JAGRAG010000235.1 GCA_020435025.1 Bdellovibrionales bacterium
CGAAACCAAAAAGATACTGGTACCTAGTCGTTTTTAAAATATTTGTCGTAGACGCTTTCCATGTTGTTTAGCTCATCTTCAGAGATCTTCTGTTGGACCTTTTCTCTGGGAGCTTCTTTGAACATTTTCGCAACGACGGCGGAGTTGACATCTGCAGATGAGACATCTTTGTTTTCTTTTAAAGTTTTATAAAGTTTCGGATCGTCGTCTTTGATATCATTGAGTACTGCTTCCTTGGACTTTTCTTGCAGCTCTTTGATTTCATTTTGCAATTGAACATTCGCTGTTGCGACCATCATTTCAGATGGGATCGTAGAAACTTTCTCTACATCCATTAAGACCTCTTTGGTAACGGCTTGCAATACAAAGTCACTCGTCTTACTGGGATTTTTCTCTTTCTTGTCCGCCATTTCACTCATATCGGGCATGCCTTTGCTAAGATCTACCGCAGGCTGTGGTGCAATCTCCGTTGTTGGTGGGATTTCATTTGGATCGATAAGGGCAGCCGTGAAGCCCTTTTCCACCGTAATCGCTTTATTTTTTTGTAAAGTCGATGCGGCTTCTGAATCTGTTAAATTGAGATCCTGTCGTTTTGTCTTTGCAAGAGCGACGGCCCCTCTAAGAACTGTGAGCTTTGTTCCTGTTGCTCCAGACTGGGAAAAGTAAAAGTCTGTCCCTCGTACACCGGCTACAGCAGATTTGGTTTTAATCATAAGATTGTTTCGAGGTCCTTTTTTTGAGATAAGAGCGCGCATTTTTCCGTAATATAACTTCAATTGACTTCCATCTTTTGCATCAGAACCACTTTTTGAAGGAAGCGCCAAAGAAGAGCCGGGTCCAATGCTCAAATGGTCTCCATTTGGGTAGACCACTTTTGCTTGTCCGTTTGGACCAGTTAAAATAATTTGATGGGGCTTCACTTTTTGGCCGATCCGAGCGTTCTTATAGCTGAGAGTCTGGCCTTCATAGAGAAGCACTTTTGAACCTGATCGATCACCTCGTGAAAGAATTTTCACATCACCTTTAAAGCTTGTGATGGTTCCCATAAAACTTTGGGCTAAAGTCTGGGTAGGGGTGAGAAGAAATGAAAGTAAAAGTACTGTGGCAATCGTTAAAGAATGAATTGTCTTCATAAGCATATAATCCTATAATTTAGTTTATCAAACTCGAACAGTTTACGTATCTCAATCAAGGTTGCCAAGTATGTTTCCTATTTCTAGATGTTTCGTCCTTCAATTAGCCTTCATCTTTGCCTTTTCCGCCCTTGCAGAGGAGAAAAGGGATGTTCTTGAGAATCTCAATTATCCGGAACTTCAAGTTACTCCTCTTGCATCGCAAAGAATTATTGACGAGGCAAAAAACGAACGAAGTGACAAATGGACTACTCATTGGCCGATTCAGGCGTCAGCCGTTATGACTCTAGTCGCCGCAGGGCAGGTAAAAGACAAATACCAGACGGGAGCCAATGCAGATGATATTCAAAGAAATAAGGACGCCGTGAAAATCGGTGGTCTTGTTGGGCTTGGTTGGATTGGTACGACCTTAGCTTTATCTTATTACTACACTCCATATTATGATGCCTATAAGGCCACAAAGCGGATGCCAGCGGGAACAAAAAGAGAGCAGCTAGCTAAGGAGCGAGCCTCTGAATCAGCCCTCAAAGATGCAGACCGATTTGGAGCAAAACTCACTTGGATGTCTTTCGCAACAAACCTAATGGCTTCAGTAAATATGGCCGCCAACACAAATGATGATGGCAAAGTGACGGCCGGTCTTGCCGTACTGTTGTCGGCGACTCCTTTACTTTTTCGCTATCGTTGGAATACCGTTGCTGAAGAGCACGATCACTATAAAAAGAAAATATATGGTCCTGTGGCACAAACAACTCTTATTCCTGTCAATCAAGGAAAAGAGTGGACTCCCGGAGTGTCTGTAACTTATAGCTTCTGATTTCCCTATCCTGAACGGCAGATGGTCCATGTTTTAAGGGTAGTCACCATTACATTATTTTGAAGCGGGCATTCGATTGGTTTCAGAATTCAATGGGTTTTCTGGTACCGAAGTGCGCTCGACCATTTGGTAGGCAAGGGTCAATGATTGTTGAGCTGAAAACTTCAATCCCTTTTCACTTATTGCATATTTGTAGCCTTCAATAAAGTTAGTAGCTGCATTTGGGTCAACCGCGACAACCTTTCTTGAAATAGCTAAAGCATCTTTAACTGGTGACTTTAAAGACTCTGTTTCCTGTACGAATCGATAGACACGGATGAAAGCTTCGGCGACGGAGTGGGTTGAGTGCTCATTGTTTTTAACAATCTCTTGAGCCAGTTGGGCACAGATGGGTGGCGGTAAGTTGACTTCCTTTCCTATGCAAAACTCTGAGACTTTAAAATAGTCAGATAGAGCTTGCTCGACATTTCCTTTGTAATCTAGAGACAATGAGGTCGCTATCTTTAACGAAGTTTGCATATCCAAATCGAAGTACTCTTTTAAATATGATTTTTTAAAAAGACCTATAAAAGATTTTGCGTAAGCATCACTATGTTGAGAGAGTTTTAAACCAATATCCATTGCCACGCGGGTACCAGCCTCGACTTTGCTGAGAACTTCGACCGAAGTAATAAAGCGTTGAGCTGATCCAGTACACCCCTTAGAAACTTTGTGTGCTAAAGATTGAGCATGGATATCATCCATAGCAAAGTCTTTTTTAGATCTTAGATATTCCAGGGTTGTGATGAATTCTCTTGCTGATAGACAGCTTTCTGGAGACGTCTTCGCGAATACGTGAAAAGAAGAACATAGTAAAACAGTTATAAAAATTCTTAGGATAGGCATCTCTCTCTCCTTAAGAGATTTAACTCTTTAAATGGTCATACCTGCCTTTCGGCAGAATTTTGTCTAGAAAGGAGACTAGTTTTAATGTGGGAAGA
This sequence comes from Bdellovibrionales bacterium, assembly GCA_020435025.1. Classification (GTDB taxonomy): domain Bacteria; phylum Bdellovibrionota; class Bdellovibrionia; order Bdellovibrionales; family UBA1609; genus JAGRAG01. The sequence continues at coordinate 2,931 of JAGRAG010000235.1, forward strand.
ATGGAGTGACCAAATTTTTTTCTCATAATTTCAGTTATTTTCATAAGAATAAGTATGTAATTTCAAATGGTTGAAGTAGATTTTTGAAAACTGTCTAACTTATGTCGTACTAAATTCGAAATTGGATTTGAGTAAACTAGGTCTAAGGCCGATAGGAATAAAGTAGGACGTTATAGCGACGAGATTTGATGGAGGGGGTAGATACCTATAAGGGGCATCAATTTTGATTTCCTGCGGGTGTATCTATCAACAAGTTTTGTGCGTTGCACGTTTTACTGGAGGAGCGATGGCTTCTGAAAAAATTCCTGATTGGGCCACTGATGCAGTCGGTGCTATTTTAAATTCTGTAAATTTAAAAGATCCCTTTACATTTCACCACTGCTGTCGAGTGGGGCGGGCCTCAAGAAAACTAGCAAAAGTCTTAGGAATGAATGACTTTGAACAATCCGTTTTAGAATACAGTGGCCTACTTCATGATGTGGGAAAAGTGGTGACACCAGAAAGCATTCTTTTCAAGCCAGGGCGTCTTACCGACGACGAAATGACGATTATGAAGGACCACGCGGCTCACAGTGCAAAAATCGTCGAAGCTTTGGCGAAGGACTCTGTTTTTTTTCGATTTACCTTGCCGGGAATTCGTTATCATCATGAGAGGTTTGATGGCAATGGATATCCTTTTCAATTAAAAGGGGAGCGTATACCTTACGCAGCAAGAGTTATTGCTGTAGTAGATACCGTTGATGCCATGACTAATACCAGGCCTTACCGTCAAGCCCTAACTATGGATGCCGTTATTGCTGAACTTAAAAGGTGTTCAGGTACGCAGTTTGACAGCAATATTGTTCGTGCTTACTTGGATGCCTTGCCTCAGTTTGAGAATCAAGAAGATCCTGTGGCTGGAGAAATCATCGTATCACGCATTTTAGAATCGGCAGCCTAAAGGTCTTCTGAGCCCCGGCCCATTAAATCTTTCTCTTTTTGGCGATTCATTTCCCAACTTGAAAGGCTTTGCCTAAAATTTATTTCATTGCCTGTTTCACGCGCAGTTCCGCAGCTGCGGTGCAGACATTTATGGCTGCTCCGCTTGGCGA
>JAGRAG010000236.1 GCA_020435025.1 Bdellovibrionales bacterium
TCAGTTGCGTTCCTGATATTTCCCAACCATAAATAGAGCTACAGTAAGACGACTGAATCCTCATTCCCTGTTCTATTTCGATTCTCCATTTTGACACTTCTGTCCCAGAATTTAGAATCTTTAAAGCCACCTTCTGCGAATGAGTATAATTTCCAGAAGAGCGAATTGCTTTATAAACACAGCCGCTTAAGCCCTCTCCCAGAGTTTCTAAAATAGTATATTCGGTTGGATTGATGACGAGTTTGGCTTCCATTCCCTCAAAAAATTCAATTTTTGTACCACTTTTAAGTCAAATCCGAAGAGTGAGCCTAAGTCACCCCATACAGAAGTTGACGGCTGTTTGACTAAGAGCCTGCCCCCAAAAACCCATATTAAAAGTGCGAGAAGATGCTAAGACTATCGCCAAATGATCAGATTTAGCCAGTTTCAAGCTAGCTCTACAAATCGCACCGCGAAGACCAAACAACACGGCCATGTCCGTTTCAGGATAGACTCTAAACTATTCGACTAGGTATCTTGAAGCTTATACAACAAAATTTCTTTGCGTTTTAAAATCTCATTATGACACTCAAGACTGATTTCATTGTCATCGAGATAGGTGTTTAATTCGATCAGACTGGAAAGGTTAGAAATATTTTTCTCACATAAAAAGTCCAAACGCATTTTCCAAAGACCTTCTTTCAGCCCCATACTATTAAGCTCATTGTTATCAAAGCTATGAACACGATAACAGTAACGAGGAACCATATTCTGTTGAATCTCTCGTAAACACGCCCGTTTTTCTATCTCCTTAGTCCTTCTTTTTTCAATGATTCCATTCAATTCTCTCAGGTTTCGAGCAACCAATACGCTCCGAGGAAACAGTGACTCTCCTTGAGCGTAAACCGGCATCGTACAGACAACGGCAAACCCCAATGGAACAAAGCACAATCTGTGAAGCCCCATAAGTTGATGCAGGGATTTCGCAAAAATATACATTTTCAAGCTCACCGTGCCTATGTAACTTCGAAACAAGATCTCTTTGAGGAAAGCCCCATCGCTATTGCTACCAATTTCAGTCACTGTAAATCCCTTATTAGCTCCGATAGCAGAGGCCCAAAAAGAAGTAGCAAAAACGCTGGCACTAGTAACAATAAAACAGGAAGAGACGTTTTTAGGGGCAGCAATCGCAAATGCTCTTCTATGGACTGATCACATAACCAATCGACTTCTTCTTGTAACTCTTTAAAATGGAAAAGCACGGATTCTCCGGAAAGGCCCAAACTCGTGAGTTCCAGAGCGGCTCTGTCTGAGGGGCTTGGTATATTGCAAATAAATGATTCGACCGTTTCACCCAAGCGATCACATGAGACAATGTGCATCAAACTTTTTGTAAATTCAGGGTCTTCACAATCTCTGACAAAACTATTCAGTACATTTCGAAACGAAATTCCATTTTCTAAGCCAAAGCAAACTGTACTTATATATAGGACAACGGGCGCTAAATTTTCCATGTAATCCTCTTACCAACATGAAATGTAGTAAAAATACCTGTTACGAACAGAAGCAATGAAACTAGAATTAGTGTCATATTTGATCTCCACTGATCTTGAAAAATCACATACAAGAGCAATGCAAAGTAAAATCCAGACAAAATAGCAATCTGTATCTGCACTTGGAGTTTCACTTGTCCGGACTTGCGTCGGATATTTTCTTGATTTCGAATCGTATTTCGTAAATTCTCCAACCGAGAAATTGCATTGTGTGGTTGAGATTCTATCGATTGAAATTCCAAACTTATGAAATTGAGGAATTTATTTTCTGATTTTGAACAAACCTGTGGAGAAAAAGCCATACTTTCAAAGATTCGCGAAATAATTTTTTGAAAGTAGAAGGATTCATATCGCTGGGCCTCGTAAACAGCTGATTTAAAGCCATATCCAAGACGCATTTTTATCTGAGTGTTGTTAATAAAACGCAGAAAATCTTTTTGAAACGAGAGATTTCTCCATTTTTTTAGAAATGATATCGACAATTCTAGTAAAACAAGTGGTGTGAATATTAAAAAAGTGACTAAAACATGCGATTTTGGTGAGACAAATAGGAAAAGCAACAAATAAAAGAAGTACCCGGTGCCAAAATTTGTCATTTGTTTTTTCGAGAACAAGTGTTGCTGCAAAAGTTTTTTTGAAATTCGGATGCTTAAATAATATCCGGACATGATTTCAATCAGCAAAAAAAGATTCATTTTTAACCTCCAAATGAACTTTTATTGCAAAAAAAAAGCTTAAGGTTTTTTTTCTTATTGACGAACAGAGTCATGTTAGTACACTTTTAGTTGTGGACAACGTTGTAAAACAACAAGAAAAATCCTAGGAGGATAAACATGGCAGCTAAGAAAAAAGCTACTAAAGCAAAAGCAACAAAGAAAAAGGCTACAAAGAAAAAAGCTACTAAAAAGAAAGTAGCTAAGAAAGCTACTAAGAAAGCAGCTAAGAAAAAAGCCACTAAAAAAGTAGCAAAGAAAAAAGCTACTAAAAAGAAAGCTACAAAGAAAAAAGCAGCAAAGAAAGCAACTCGTAAAAAAGCTGCTAAAAAAACTGCTCGTAAAAAGAAATAAGAATCTTTTTGCGAAACCCTCGGCGAAAGCCGAGGGTTTTTTTTTGCCCAAATGCCTCTCCGTTAAGACCTAAAACCTGAAATTACGATCTATTGTTATATTACAAAGGACTAGTTTTAATAACTGCTAATGACCGTCGAAAAAGGGGAACAAGAATAAAAAAAAGGCCACTTTCATGGCCTCAAATACTTCTAGCGCCGTTTGAAATCAAAGACGCTTCTTCGAAAAATTCAGACATTCTTGTAGAGACTCTTAAAAATAATAAACGTATCCAATTTCACCGGTCGGAGCAGCGACAAAGTCGTCAAGATCAATCATCATCAAAACTTCAGCATAAATAGAAGACCCCTTATAGTCTCCTTTCAGCTGGAAATATTGAATTCCGAGCGCCGGATAAATCATATTTTGAGAAAAACGTCCCGAAACAACCTCTTCTTGAGTTAAAAATTTTTCTGCGAGAAATCCGGGAGTCACATCTTCCATATTTGTACGACCATTACCCGTCCATCGAGCGAACCCGCCCGACAGATATGGCACAAACCAAGTGCCGCTGACCATCTTACGAACTTCTAAATGAAAGGTATTGTAGCCATTCCCTATTCCGAAACCCGTCCTCAAGCTAAGCTCCGGTACAAAGTTCAATTCCATATTTAAACCTAAAATTCCAACAGAACCCGCCGTAGCCAATCCGATACCCATACGCCGTTCTTGCCTCAGACTTAAACCATCTAATGCCGAAGAACTAGAGATTCGTGTAGTTGTAGATTTTGTTCCAAATTTCTTTGTCGGTTTTCCCGTATCGACAAGAATCGCTCCCGATGCCACCGGAAGAAAAACAAGTCCTACTAATATTGCTAAAAAGGCCCGTCCCATATCGCCTCCAATTTGTTAAATTGTGCCTGACACTTTTTCCAGTCCCTAGTGCGTCAGACATCAAGTTAGTATTCTCATCCCACCTATAACGCGGGATGGACTGCAAAAAGTGTCAGGCACCTTTTAAAAAAGCTTTGCTTTGATTCCTTCTTCTTGCAAAAACTTTTTTATGGCTTTTGCATCAAGGGCATCAAGGCGCCAAATCAGCTTGTTAATCAAATGAACCGTCTTTTTCCCTTCCTCACTGCGAATCGATTGCGTGAAAAAGGCTAAATCATCTGAAATCGTCACCCAATCGTCAGCAATGTTTCTGAGCTGACCACTGGACTGTACTTTCTCCATCTGTTTGAGCGCTTTATTGAGATTGGTCACCAACTTGTTCATCGTGTTGATCGTCTCAATTACAGAGCCTTCATTTTTCTCAACAAACTCTAATATCTTTCCCGCTAGACCATAGCTCTGCGAGATCAATTGATCAATTCGGGGAGGATCTTCCCCACGAACCAACTGCCCGGGAGCAAACTCACTCTTTTCATTAGACCCCGGAGACACCTCTATAAATTTCTCCCCAATGACCCCAGCTAAATTAATATAAAATCGGCTATCTGTACGAATGGTCTTCCAGGCTGATTTATCGACAGTAATTACGATCTCAAGCTTGACCTCTTCACCTGATTCCATTTTCTGATCCGGACGAAAAACGATACTTTTCACCTTTCCCACGGGAATCCCCATCACTCGAACTGGTGAGCCGACCTCTACGCCGCCAGCATAATTATACGCCAATCGCAATTCATGAGCATTTGTAAATGGGTTTAAAGCCCCCAAATAGTACGCAAAAATAACCACCATGACGACAGCTGTAATAAACAGAAGACCCACTTTCGTTTCTGATTTCATGCTCCACTCCGTATTAATAGAAAAACGAAAATATCCAAGACAACAAAAAATCTAAAATCAAAATAGAAACCGACGAAGTAACAACACTATTTGTGGTCGCTAGACCCACTCCTTCGGCTCCCGCTTTACACTTAAAGCCATAATAACAACTTACAATGGGAATAACAGCTCCAAAACAAGCCCCTTTGATCGATGAAAAAACAAGGTCTTGAAATTGAACGAAAGTTCTCATTCCCACTAAAAAGTTACCAAAAGTATAACCCAATTTAAACTGACTCACCAGCATAGCACAATAAAGACAAACCAAATTAGCAATGATCGTAAGAGTAAAACCAGCAATCACACAGGCCAAAAATCGAGGCACTACAAGATAGCGGATTTTTTCGATTCCTAACATTTTAAGAGCGTCAATCTGCTCCGTGATTTGCATCGTGCCCACTTCAGCCGCCAAACCAGCTCCCACACGAGAAGTTACAAGTAATGCTGTAATGACGGCTCCTAATTCGCGAATAATCAGCAACGAAGAAAACCCTGGGACCATAGCATCATTTTGAATCACCATTTTCATGTGAAATGAGGCTTCTATAATAGTAACCATCGCTGCAAAACTGACGCAAAAAACAACAACGGGAGCACTTTCGACAGCAACAAAATTCAGCTGCTTAACAAAGTCTTTGAAGCGAAAAGGTGGTGTGAAAAGAGCCACCATCGTTTTCAATATAAGGTAAGACACCTCGCCGATGGCATCAAATATCGATATCACCTTCGTGCCCATTGCCGTAACCATCAAAGTTCTCCTACAAAGGCAATCATGATGGCCTCACTTATTAAACTTGTTAACCAATCAGCAATAACAATACCTACCATGGTCGCAACGGCCGTGCTCACAACGGCTCTTCCCACCCCTTTTGCTCCACCTGTCGTGGAATATCCCTTATAGGTACAAATGGAAGAAAGCACCATTGCAAAGACAAAACACTTAAACATCCCACTCAGTATAGATGGAAAAGTCACAATACTTGGAATGTGTCTAAGATACTCCTCAGGGCTTATATTTGAAAAAACAATTCCCATTAACAATCCACCGCCAATGGACATAAAAAGACCCACTGTCAAAAGAAAGAAACTTGAAATAACGATGCCTATAAAGCGAGGAAGAATGATCTCCTGGATTGGATCGGCTCCGAGACAGCGAATGGCATCAATTTGCTCTGTTACCCGCATAGTTCCTAACTCTGCTGAAGTAAAGGCTCCCACTTTTCCACTGAGCATAAAAGCAATCAAAAGCGGCCCAATCTCACGAATGGTTCCACTTGTGGAAAGCCCACCTAAGTACCCAAGAGCTCCAAACTCTTTGACTTGTAACGTAAATTGCACGGTCATAATTCCACCAACAAAAAAGCCGGCCAGAGCTGTCGTCGAAAGACTTTGCAACGTCACCCGCCAAATCTGGTCAAATATGACATGTGAGCTACAGCGATTAAACATGGCTGCATGGAGAATTCTTCCCATGAATTGAGTGATTCGACCAATTTCATCTATGGATTGCCCCACTCTAGTGAACATCAAGAGCCTCTTTTAAGAAATCTTTAACGAGAGGGTGTTCACAGGACTTCATCTCTTCAGGTGTTCCTCTTGCTACAATCTCACCCTGATCCATGACTATGATTTTGTCGGCAATATCCAAAGCGCAGTGCATATCATGGCTCACCACCAAAGATGTTGTTTTTAAAGTGTGAGATAGGTTTAAGATCAACTGGTTGACCGCATTTGTCGTTATCGGATCTAGACCCGTGGTGGGCTCATCAAATAGTAAGATTTTAGGGTCCACAGCAACCGTTCTCGCCAAACTCACTCTCTTTTGCATGCCGTAAGATATTTCTTGTGGCAGTTTATCTTCTACATTATGGATATTGACCAAATCCAAACACTTGGTCACTCGCTTATGAATCTCCTCTTCAGAAAGATTATAGTGTTTACGTAATCCAAAAGCGACATTTTCATATACAGAAAGAGAATCAAAAAGGGCGGGGTGTTGAAAAACCATTCCACATTTTTTGCGAATCGGTAAGTAATCTTTCTCTTTAAAGTGAGTGACGTTTTCTCCATCAATCCACACCTCTCCTGAATCCGCTCTCAGCAAGCCAACTAAGGTTTTTAATGTAACCGATTTACCCGTTCCCGAAGTCCCTAAAATAAAAACAATCTCCCCTTCTTGAATACCGAATGAGATCCCCTTTAATATTTGGCGATCACCAAAACTTTTAACGACATTTTTAAACTCGACTATCATCTTGTTCCACCTTTGTGAGCGGCCCCTCTAAAAGTCCAGCAACAAATTGTTGAATCCTGGGATCTTTGCTCTTTTTGGTCTCTTCTGGAGATCCGGCAATAACTAGACTTTGATCCACGACCATCCCTATGCGATCTGCCATTTGATAGGCCCGTCCCATATCATTTGTGATAGCGACAATTGTCGAGTTGTTAGTTTTTTGTAGATCCATGATTAAATTAACAATGATTCGGCTCGTAATAGGGTCTAATCCAGCCGTTGGATCATCATAAAAAATAATTTCCGGATTAAGAGCTAATGCTCGAGCGATTCCCAGTCTCTTCTGCATTCCGCCACTGATTTCATCCGGAAACAGATCTTTTGCATGTGGAATTTTTACGGCTTCAAGAAAAAAACGAATTCGCTCGACGATCTCCATCTCAGTTAACTGAGTGTTCTCTCTTAATGGAAAGCCAATATTTTCCCCTGAAGTCAGCGAATCAAAGAGAGCATTTTTTTGAAAAAGCATCC
>JAGRAG010000237.1 GCA_020435025.1 Bdellovibrionales bacterium
CCGGAAATTTAACCGGGAACCTTTTGAAACTGGGAATCTTTTGCGACCGAGGCCACTTCATGCTCATAAACAACCTCTACATCTATCCTGCTAAGACGGTCGTTTAGACGCTTTTCTTGCCATACGGGCCACCAAGCATAAAGGGTCAGCTCCGTGGGCTTCCACATAGCCACCCAGCCCAAAATGTTCAAAGCTTCTTTTAACATAAGTAAGCCAAAAGAATCGGTAAAAGACTCTAGTTGGTGAGAGAGAAAGATAAAAATAAATAGACAAGAAAGCCCGATGAGCATAGCAATCTGACTTTGCTGAAAATTCAACGTCAACTTCTGCTGACTCTTGAAAGCTTCGTGAGTAAAGAAGCTGTGTATGGCATTTTTGATCGAATCAGCACTCACGGTTTGCTCTTCATCTGCAGGAAGCTGAACAACTATTTTTGCCGGTGTATTCACACCAATTTCACGAAGCGATCCGACGATGTATTCAGCAGCATCATCTTCTAAATCTTTTTCTCGGAAAGGAGCCGGGTCTCGTTGATCAAACAACTGTAATGATGACTTTAGGCGAATATCTAAACACTTAGCGCCCGCCTCCGTTCGGTAGCGATCCTTCAACTTTTTAGAATGGGCTAACATATACCTCCTTTATTAACTATACCGAAACTGCTCCAACAAAGTCCACTAGCCGACCATCGAGTTCAAAAGAATTTAAATCTAAAAAACACCCTGATTCAGTGTGCCAACTAAAAATATGTCTCAAAGAGAGATTCTTTGGCATTGCTCTTTAAGGGAAAAGATGAATTTTATTTCTTAACTCTTCCGGAAGGGCCTTACATGCCGTTTGAACCAACGAAATGGCCTCTTTAAATTTGTAACGTCGAGACAGATGAGTCAGCCATATACTTTGACACTCTAGTTCTGTAAATCGTGGCACAAGTTCTTTGATATGAATAAGACCCCACTCACGAGCCGATTCCACACTCTTTCTTTCATCCAAATAGGTACACTCTAAAATCAACACTTCGCTTTTTTTTACGTCTTCGTTAACATCTAAAAACTCAATCTTCGTGTCCCCGGTGAAAGAAAAAACCGGAACCTCTAAAGTCTCTTGTACGCTTTTTCCCTGAGTGGCAAGCACTTGGATTTCTTTTTGAGAAAGTCCGCGAAACTCCGGCCTTAACTTTTTTCTCTTTTGGAAGACCGTATACCCCCTTGAAGGGACGCGATGAACCGTTGGAAAGGGACGCACAAAGTGAGTATTACTGATCGGATAGTCTGTGTCCGTATGGACCTCAATAAATTTATAAGGATATTTAAATCCCTCTAGTTTCTCCCATTCCTCAATAATTCTTTCCATAGCCGGTCGCATTTCGGCTCCCATATAAAAAGAGCCCGGTGCCATCTGATTTAAAGAGCGCTGTGAAATTATATATGGCAGTCCACCAGCATGATCCATATGTGCATGGGTGATAAAAAAATGGCTATAGTGATAGACAAAAGGCAATCCTTGGGCCAGATCCATACACACACCCAACTGCGGGATGGCAAAACACGTTCCTGTCCCAGCGCGACTGAGTCCCTGTATTGTGAGATCTTTCCATTCAAATTTGTGCGAAAATATTTCGGGCTGACTTGTGAATTCCATAGTGTCCTTAAAAAACTAAACTCAGTTGCAGCATCTTTAACTCTACACCTTCGAAAAAAGGAACCTCACCCGTTTCAGCAAAGATATTGACCGAAAGACCTAAAGTGGGAAAATTAAAATTTAATCCATAAGAAGACGTAGTGATATCATACTCCTGCAACTTCTGGCTGGAATCCGCTCTGGACTGACAAGAAGGGTCTGACAAATCAAATAGATCTCCAGAAACATAAACCGTGGTCGTATAGGGTTGGCACCTATCCGAGTCATTTAAGTAGCCTGTTTTTACGTAATAGGGATTGACCACAAAAGCGTTGCCCAACTTCCAGCCGAGTTGCACTCCCACAAGGTACCCCGATGTCGTCACATCCAATTTCATATCAAACTGATCTGGAGTGCTGCCTTCCTGTACTATAGACTGCTTGATCTTAGTGGAACTCATGACCGGACCAAAGAAAATTGGTAGAGAGTAGCCATTGCCTCGAATTAAATTATAACTCATAACGAGTGAGAATTGATAAAATGAAGCCATCACATCATTGGCAAAAATACGTTCCGTCAAATCATTTGGATCACTTCCCGGACCAATGAAATGACCGCTGAGTTGATGTCCGGAAAGCATAAAATACAATCCCAGTCTAGGAGTCCACTGCTTGCCATAGGCAATAGATAGCCCTTGTCCCGAGTAGTCTATGCTTTTAGGATCTACAGCCCTGTTGGCCACATTCGACGCTTCAAAATAGATCGGTCTAATGACAAACTCCCCTTCACCAGGAGTCGCAAATAACATAGGCATAGGAGGATTGGCCATGATCGCCCCTTGTGTGTGAGCGACGGACTTGATAGCAAAATCTCTTCCAGCTAACGCTGGAAGTGAAAACGAAAAAAGAAGATATAACACTAACAGGTTCGACTTCATGGACTGTTAGGTTAATAACGGACTAAAAAAGGTTCAAGTTCTTTTCTAAGGCTCTTGAGACGGCGTTTTTAGGAGAAAGATTTTCTTCATGAAAGTATTTTAGCCGAATGGAATGAGCTTGGTTGGGCCAATAATGATCTGAGACCATGTGCACAATCTCATCTTTAAGGGTTTCCAAATTATGACTTTTCAAAACGAGGGCCTCCCCTCGTGATGAGGCTACATAGTTGTCGTCACCAAAAACCTGAACATCAAATGTCATTTGATCGCCAACGGGATAGCGACTCCAATAATAAATAAACTTCCAGTGACAGTACGCGGCTACAATAACAAAAAGATGGAATACCTCATGTGGTCCAAACACACCTGTCCAGACCACGGGCCACTGAGCGTACTCTAATAGCGCCCCAATGGAATAGAAGATGCCTCCAAAAGCCAAAAAGAGAGCTGATTCATGGCTATAGCTGAGATGAAATTTACGCATTGTTAAAAGACCCACCCAGCCTAAACCGAGAAAGAGAGCCAAAGTTAATAATTCAGGAAAGTCTTTAAAGAAAATCACCTGCAATACCAGACCTGTGATGGCGACGGTCCAGATAAACAAAAGCACCAACCACCGCCAAGCTTTACGAAACAAAATCGTATGAATGGGAGTAAAGGTTCCAGCAATCAAAATCCAAATCCCCGCATAATCTAATCTCTGTAGCACCGATCGCGCCGCTCCTCCTCGGTCTAGTAAATGGTAGACTCCACTCATAGAAAACAAGAAAATAAGCGAAAAAGTATAAAGGCCCAGAGCGAATAAACGAACCTTATTTCCTCTGCCTCTTTTAAAAAGAAAATACCCGCCCAGAAAAGCAACAGGAGCTGCGAGCAAGTGGCTCCAAGAACTGATAGGATCACTAAAACCGATAAATGGAATGGACTGCATCAAACCTCCGGTCCTTCAAAATACAACAACTTTATCCTCAACGACAACCAACTCTCTATTCGGTTTTGGTTAATTCTTAAAGATTCCATTACACGTTGTGAAATCAATAATTTACGGATTGAATATGAATTGTAACCTTGAGAAAATCAAGACGTAGTAGATGATGACAAGATGAGGAGGTCAGATTGACTCACAAAACAGGACTAATTCTACTCATTTTTGCTAGCTTGACTCTGCACGCCACGGGGAATGAAGCAACGAAGCAAAAGTCATCTAAAACAGCAGCTTTGCAAGAAACAGCAATCCCCATAGCAAACAAAAAGAGGATGTATCGAGTGCCACCCAAAGACGAATTAAAAAAGAAGCTCACGCCCCTCCAATACAAAGTCACGCAAAATGACGGAACAGAAAGGCCATTTAAAAACGAATATTGGGACAATAAGAAAGAAGGAATCTATGTTGATATTGTTGATGGCTCCCCGCTTTTTAGTTCGACGGCTAAGTACGATTCTGGAACAGGGTGGCCATCTTTTTATGAGCCCATCGATAAAAAGGAAATTATAGAAAAAGAAGATCGTGGTTTTTTTTCGGTGCGCACCGAAGTCCGATCTAAAAACGCTGACTCTCATCTCGGCCACGTCTTTCCTGACGGTCCTCAACCAACTGGACTAAGGTACTGCATCAACTCGGCCTCTCTTCGATTTATACCTAAAGAGTCCTTAGAAAAAGAAGGGTATGGTCAGTACCTGGGTTTGTTTTCCAGCAACTCGAAAAAGTAGATGTAAAGGATTTTAAACTGAAAAACTTTTGTGCAAGAATTCATTGATGGATCCGTCAACTCTATTTAGAGTTTTTAAGATGAAACTGTCTAATTCTTAGTGAGCCCAACAAACTTGACACTTTTTTCGACATTAGCATTCACCCATCTTTTCATCTATCCAATCATATCAACTATTTACTTATGAAACTTTCAAATTTTTCTTCTTTGACCTTGGTCTAGTTTTTGTACAGCTAGCTAGTGCAGTTCTACGAACACACAAATATATGACATCTGGACTGCAAAGGGGAATGAGATGGGGACAGCTTCGTTTAAATTCGTATTATTGTTATCCACTTTTGCCGTTTTAGTGACGGGATGTGGAGAAGTGGAATTTGCAGATATTCCACGAGATCCTGCATTATCAAGTGAGGTACCTCCAGGAGAAATTCCTCCTAACGAGATTCCTCCCGGAGAAGAACCTCCTACAGAAGTTCCGCCTGTAACACCACCTCCTGTAACACCACCTCCTGTAACAC
>JAGRAG010000238.1 GCA_020435025.1 Bdellovibrionales bacterium
ACCGTTTAACTTACATGTATTTACATCTAGTAGGGAGCAAAAATGAGCAGTTTCGTAATTGAGGCAAAAGAACAGGACGGAATCCTAGAGTTTGGCTTTAGTGGCCAAATTGACGAAGATGCGAGTTTTGATACTGCAAATATTTCTGCCGCTAAACGAGTTAAAATTAATTTAGAGAATGTCTCTGCTATTAACTCTTGCGGTATTCGAGAATGGATTAAGTGGATAAAAACGGCATCAGGTGCCGAAGAGATAGTTTATCAAAATTGCCCTAAGGTCATTGTTGATCAGATTAATATGGTAGCAGGATTCTTGCCTGAAAATGGCAGGGTGGAATCTTTTTATGTGCCTTATTATTCAGAAGAAACAGATGAAGAAAAAATGGTACTTTTCAAGTCAGGCGTAGAGTTTAGTGAGGGCGAAGTCAATCCTCCAGGTGATGTTAAAGATAGTTCTGGGGAAGAGATGGAGATGGACATTATTGAGGCAAAGTATTTTAAGTTTTTGAAATAAGTAGGAGTGTATGGATTATAGCATATTTGATTCTTTATTAGACTCCGTCTTTATCGTAGATAACGATAGAAGAATCGAATATTGTAACGAGCCCGCGGCAACACTGTGCCAGTCTTCAGTTAGGCGCCTTACAAAGGGAAAGCGAATTTTCGAAATTTTTGAATTTCCGAACTCGGATCTTTTTATCACCGAGCGAGGACAGTTAGGTAAAGAGGAAGTGGTTCCTTTTCAGGAATTAAGTTATAAGCTCATTGGAAAAGAGCAGAAGGGACGTATTCAGGTTGCGATTCAACCATTTAATATCAGAAATGAAAAGCGATGGGTTGTTTTGTTTCATGATGTGACTTTAGAAGAAGTGCTGCATGGAAAGTATCGGCGGGAGCTAGAAGGAAAAGAAAAGCTCATTTTAGAATTGCAAAAAGCCAAAGAACAGCTTCAGGAATACTCTAAAGGCTTAGAGCAGATGGTGGCGGAAAGAACAAAGGAGTTAAATTCTGCTAATAGAACCTTAAGTGCGATTATGAATTCCTTAGGACAGGGGTTTTTGGTATTTGATAAAGAAGGCTTTTGTGGAGAGATCTATACTAAAATTTGTGAAGAAATTTTAGAGTCGCGACCGGCGAGAAAAAATATTTCAGAGATATTACGATTAGAAGGTGCGAATAGAGAAACGTTGTCGACATGGATACAGGCTCTGTTTTCTGAAGCTTTGCCTTTTGATTCTATGAAAGAGTTAGGGCCGGAACAGTATCACCATAGTCAGGGTAAAAAGATTTGTTTAAATTACCACGCCATACGTAATGATGATGAAAGCATCGAAAATGTGGTTATGGTTGCAACTGATAAAACAGATGAATATCTTGCAAATCAAGCATTGGAGCGCGAAAAAGAAAGAGCGAAGATGATCGTCAAGATTGTAACCTCGCAGGCTTCGTTCAACTCGTTCTTCCATGAAATTCCGAGTACTATCGCGGAATTGAAAGACCATGTAGCTAAATTAGAAGGGGAATTTGATATTGATCACGTTTATCGAAATCTACATTCGCTTGAAGGAATGGCAGCTACTTTTTCTACAACGTGTCTTGTTAAAGCTTTAAAACATTCACAGGAACTGCTTTCGCCGTACAGAGAGGGTGTCGCAACGACGAGGAGCCAATTCACAGAGTTTTTGAAAAGTTTTGACTTAGTGACGAAATCCTATCAAGCTTTTTTTTTTTTTTTTCAGGAGCTGCTCCAACTGGTCGGAGATGACAACGCTGGTAAAAAGGATATTCCCATCAAGCGCGTAGAAAGCTTTCTAGCGTCTATTCGAGAAAAAAAAGAATATGTCAGTTTGTATAAATCTTTGGAAGAGGAGCTGTTAAAGGAGTCATTAGTGGAAGGCGTGCTTCGTCAGGTAATTACTCTAAAAAGTACAGCAGAAAGTTTAGGAAAAAAATTGGCACCAGTAAAGGTTTCTGGCCAAGACGTTCGTATTTTTCAGGAACCCTATATGGATTTCTTTAAGTCACTTGTTCATCTTTTTAGGAATATAGCCGACCATGGACTAGAAACTCCTGAAGAAAGAGAGATGTCTGGAAAGTCAGTCGAGGGGTTGGTGGAGGTATCAGCCTTTGAAGATATTACGAATTTGAAACATCAGTTGAAGATAGTGATTTCTGATGATGGAAAGGGCATCGATGTGGAAAAAATCCGCAAGAAGTTAGTAGAAATCCGCCCTCAGGAAAACTGGAATGAGAAATCAGATTTTGAAGTCTGCCAAACCATCTTCGATGCAGGTCTCTCAACTAAAGATACAGTGAGTGAGTTTTCTGGGCGTGGTGTGGGAATGGATGCAGTTCAACATGAAGTCAATAAGATGGGTGGTTCCATCTCCGTTTTTTCTGAAATAGGTAAGGGCACTCGGTTTGAGATACTTCTTCCCTCAATAGACTTAGATCATTCTGTTTCGAAAGCGGCATAAACTTTTTTAAGAATATGGAATCTAGCCCTTAGATTAGAGTCGGAAAAGGGATCTATCTTTCTTTAGAAGTCTTTGAAATAATAATGTCATTGATATCAATTACGAAGGAATTTTCATGTTTCCGCAACACACGAATATATTAGTTGTAGATGACTCTATGAACATTAGAAATATAATTTGTGAAAACCTGAGAGCCTTAGGTTATCGAAATATCATAACGGCATCTGATTCTAACGAGGGGTATTTAAAGCTCAATCAGGCTTCGCAAGATAAAGTTCCGATAGGACTTATTCTTTCAGATTTGAATATGCCCGGCCCGAGTGGCTTGGAGTTTTTAAAACAAATTCGTTCCATTGATAAATTTTCAAAGCTACCATTCGTGCTGGTGACAACTGAAAGTGAAAAAGGGGCGGTGATTGAAGCCGCCGTAGCCGGTGTGAGTAGTTACATAGTTAAGCCGTTTAATATTGAGACATTAACCTTGCGTTTGAAAGAAGCCTGGAAAAAACACGGAACTTAAGACGGATTGTTGCGACCTTCAAGGATTAAGACGATTGTCTAGTATCATTTTATAGAAGGTTTACGCAGCGGTGGATTGAAAGCCTTATTGTGTTTATTGAAGCTGATAAATCCCTCATTTTCTTAACAATTTTCTAAAAAACCCTAAGAAAAATACCGAAAACACTAGTGATGAAAAAGTCTGATGTACAAATCCTAGTTGTAGACGATGAGGAGTCTGTCCGTAATTCATTGGTGGCATCGATCACTCGTGCGGGGTTTAGTGCGCTATCCGCATCTAATGCTAAAGAGGCAAAAAGCATAGTTCAGGTAAAATCAATCAATGGAGCTATTATAGACTGTATGCTTCCCATGATAAATGGTGTGGACTTAGCGGTGGATTTGAAAACCAATATGACATCTGATGCCCCAATTACATTGATGAGTGGAATTTACAAAGACTCTACGTTTGCAGAAGATGCTATTAGAAAGACTCAAGCTGTACAGTTTCTACATAAACCAATCGACATGGCATCATACATAGAGCAGCTAGAGAAAACTTTCTCCAGTAAAATTGAAAAGCCCAAAGTAGCTATTCATGCTTTGCTTGCAAATCCAGAGGCTTCAAACAGGCAACAACAGAAGGCCCTAGAGCAGATCGAAGAGATGACAGGATCTGATATTCCTTTTTTAATAAGTCTTTTTATGGGAGCTGAGAGCTCGGGTCACTTGACCTTGTATACAGAAGAAGAAGAGCTTTACGGCGTATCCATGGCTAAAGGGAATTTGTGTTCAATTGATATGCCCAACAAAGACAAAACGGTAAAGGAGTTACTTGTTGAGTTGGGATTTACAGACGATGTTGAAGTCAACGCATTTACAACTAAGAATCCTGATATTGATATCGTCGAAGGGATGATTGCTGAAAATTTATTGAGTCCTCATGTCAGAAAAGTGATACAAGTTAAAAGACTAGAAAAAGAATTTGAAGAGTTAACTCGGTTGGGAAACTTAAAAGTCAGCTTTGCATTTGATCGAAAAGCGAAACTACCAAACGAACATCTGTCGTTAAAAGAGTTAGCACCTATTTTAAGAAACATCATATTAAGAAATATCTCAGCTCCGTTTTTACAGAACTTCTATTCAGAGTGGAGAGAAAACCCAATTCGCCAAGGGCAAAGCTATCATTTCTTATCAGAGGTTATTGCTTTTCCAGAAATGGTGCAATTGGAAAAATGTTTGCGGGGTCATCTTGGGGAAGAAGAAGAAGAAGTTACTTTAAAAGAATTGCTTCAGAAAGAGGGCGCTATAGAAAATAACCTTATTTATGCTGTTCATCTTTGTGCAAGTCTTCGAATTGTTGTGTTTGGAAAACAGACAAATAAAGAACAAATAAAAGCAAAAGAACAAAAAATTAAGAAAATGTATGACTCGTTAAATGGAAAAGATCCGTATGAAGTTTTTGCTTTTTTCGGATTATCAAAACAGGCTAGAAAAACCGAGATAGAGCACACATATAGAGAGTTTGCAAAAACCAACCATCCGGACAAAATTGGCAAGGGATTAACTGAGGAAGCATTAGAGATAAACAACAAATTATTTTCTTTGGTGACATCAGCCTATGACATTTTAACTGATCAAGAGAAAAAAGATGAATTTGAAGAGTCTATTCGTAGAAGAGCGGCCAGTAGCCAGCTTAAGGCAGAAAACATTATAGCCTCGGGTCAAAGCTTAATGAGTAAAGATCAGTACAAAGAAGCTCTAGAGCAGTTTAAATTAGCTGATAGCACATATTCTACAGATGAAAGTGTATTAGGGGTCTTGTGGGCCAGCATCAAATTAGCACAGGGTCGCCATCCTGAAGAAATTGTGAAGCGACTGGGGCCTACCTTAGATCGATTAGATGCTCGAGCGCTAAGAAAAAATCCTTACTTTCTATTCGTAAGGGGGCTTTACTATAAAACAATTGGGTTAGGGCAAGAAGCGGCTAGCGATTTTTCTTCAGCTCTTGATTTAGATCCTAACTACATTTTAGCTCGGAGAGAGCTTTCCTCTTTAAAGTCCACTTCAAGTAAAAATACCAACAAATCTATTTTGACGGCAGATTTATCGACAGTTATTTCAGGTCTATTTAAGGGCAAGAAAAAATAAAGAGTTATTAAGAATAACTGTTATAAATTGCAAAATTTTGGATCTTTATTTGTCTAACTTTTTGAGCTTTCGGACCGTTTGATAAATAATAGCTCGCAGTGTAGAGGATTCATCTTTTCCCGGCAAATTATTAAGAAGAAGCCGCTTTAAGGTAATTAAGGCGTTTCTTTTTTTGGATGAAAGGTTGAAACCTAAAAGAGTTAGCCACTCTTCGAGCAGGCTGTCTGGGAAGGCCTCGTTAGACTTTAGGGATGGCGACTGTGTTTCTTGAAGAGCTTCTGATGAGCTTTTCTGAAGGCCCTTGTGAAATTCATTTTGAGCAATATAAAGTGTTAAAAGAACAGACTGAGCCAGATTCAGGGAGGGGAATTCCCCGTAAATAGGGAGTTGGCACCGCCAGTGGACTAATCCCATATCATCGTTGCTCAGTCCGTGATCTTCGGGCACAAAAATAAAATAGC
>JAGRAG010000239.1 GCA_020435025.1 Bdellovibrionales bacterium
CTGTGATAGCCACTAGGTCTCTTCCAACAAGCCCCTCAATCTCATTACCACTTGCATGGCCTCCTCCATTTAAAAAAACGGAATAGCCCCCCATAATATACCAACCACCGGATCGCTTAAAATCATAACCCAGCTGCAGATTCAAATAGAGAGACTTCTCTAAAGAAGCCCCTAAAACCTCCGAGGTCTCTTTAGACGTTTGTCCAAAAGTATAAGAGCTATCGGCTAAAAGCTGAGCCATAGAAGCAGAGGTAAAGCCCATTCCTCCAACTCCAAAAAAATGATCGTTGATATTAAATCGCATTTTTGCACCGATCATCTGCACGGGAAGATCCATTCCTGCCTCGACTTCAGCCGTCAAGGCCACAGCCGGAAAGGCTCCAACCATCAGTCCAATGCTCAAAAATATCCCCTGCCAGCTCACCATATCCACCCACTCACTTTTCTAAAAATCCCACCAATCCCTGAACCGCCTGTCCACTGGCACCAACTTCGGCAATCGCCCCTGAAGGAGAATCCGCCCAAGCGTAAATATCAAAGTGAGCCCAAGGAATGGAGTTGTCCACAAACTGTTCCAAAAACACAGCTGCTCGTATTGCTCCGCCAAAGCCCGAGGCCGAGTTGGCCGTGTTGGCTACAAATGACTGCAGTTTTCTTTTGTGTTGATGGAAAAGTGGCATTCTCCAAAGCAGCTCCCCTTTTTCTTGCCAACTTAATAAGAGCTTCTCACTTAAAGAGTCACTATTGCAAAACAGTCCCGGAATCTCGCTTCCCAGCCCCATTTTAATAGCTCCCGTAAGGGTTGCCACATCTATTATTGCAGAGGGTTTTTCTTTTTGCCGAGAAGCGACGTCTAAGGCGTCCGCCAGCACCAAGCGTCCTTCAGCATCTGTGTTGTCAATTTCCACTGTTATGCCGTTTCGACTTTGAATGACATCTCCAGGGCGCATGGAATAAGCGGAAACAGCATTTTCTGCTAAGGAAAAATAAAAGTCACAAGGTCTTTTAGGTTGGGCTTCTGCCACCCAATAGGCCAGTCCCGCCAGAGCCGCCGAACCCCCCATATCTTTTTTCATAATCCGCATGCCCGAAGAGGGCTTAATATCCAATCCACCCGTATCAAAAGTTATACCCTTTCCAACAAAGGCGATGGGCTTTTTCTTGGATCCCGCAGGCCGATAACTCAATCGCACAAGCGCTGGCGGAGTGGCCGCTCCTTGTCCTACAGCTAGTAGTAATCCGGCGTTTTCTTTTTTTAATTGGGGCTCTTCCCATATTTCAACTTTGAAGTTTTTCGCTCTTTGAAAATATGATTTTAAGATTTGCGTATAACTTTTTGGATTTAAAATATTCGCCGGTGCATTCACCAAATGCCGACAGAAGTTCGTCGCCGACGACAACTGTCTGGCTTTGTCCAAATCCGTAACCCGCAATTTCTTAGGTGAGCTGCTAACATAAAGAGAACTCATCATTTGGCCTTGAGCCGCTTTTAAGTAACGATAACTTGCTACCCCCAAACCAACAAGACCTCCATAAATGAACTCGCTGGCTGCCTCTATGAACTCTACATAAATGGGAGCGTCTGGCTGCTGAAGAAGCCATTGCCCCACCAAATCACGACTCAATCCGAAAGAAGAAGGTGTCAGTTGACTATAGTGTTCAGAGTCCTCACATAGAGAAAGCCAACTTTGGCAAATGGTCTCGGGGCCATCCGGACCCGCACCGGTTATCCAAACCTCATTGCTATTGATCGATTTTTCTATTTGCCACTTAGGCCAACGCTCCACAATTTTACGAAACTTCTTGGGGTCCGGTTTCGCAAACACAAAAAGTCGAACGGTGCCATCCGCAACGGCATCTGTTGGTGAAACAATCTTTGCACAATCTAAATAATTTTGTGAATGAAGAAGTTGTTTTAAACCTTGAATGGGATAGGTCGAAAGATCTGCGTCTTTTCTTTTCTTCTTAGTCTTTGAAACTACTTTTTTGTTCGGATTTTTTTTCTGAGCCATATACGAATACTTCCTTGAGAAATTGTTCGATCATTTATAGGTAAATCATTCTCGTACTCACTTGGATACTCACGGGAACACCTTAAAAGTGCTTGTCCCAAAAATCGAGCTTCCCCGTGCAAATTAACTTGGGAAATGACTAGTTGATCAATAAGAGTTATGCCATACTTTGTAAATACAGTGATATTCTAATAGTTTCATTAACTTAGAGCAAGCACAACAAAATCATCGAGGATGGAAATCGTGTCTAATGAAACCCCAACGTCTCTAATTTTTCCACTTTCGGTCCCCTTAACTGTGGCCCAATTTAATGTTGAAAATCTTTTTGTTTATATGGAGCGCTATGACGGCGAAAATCTAGAGTCATTAACGGAAAGAACGTGGCAAAAACTTAGCGCAAGAAGTCAAACACGCAACAAACCGCTAAAAAAATTATGGGGATTAGAAGCGGCCATCTCAGAAATCAACCCCGATATTCTCTTACTTAACGAAGTCGGTGGTCGAGAGTCTTTAAATAACTTCAATCATTTTTTTCTAGAAAATCGATTTAATGGTTTTCTACACAGAGGAAACTCACTGCGAGGGATCGAGGTCGCAGCTCTTGTCAAAAAAGAGCTCCCCTTTCACATTTCCGTTCGGTCTCATGCTCACAAACCTCTTCAACTTTTATATGAACATGAAAAAGTCTTACCCAAAGCCCCACGGCATCTGCATTCTAGAGATATACTTGAGCTTAGATTTCACAATTCCCAGAATGACCTGTTACTTATCATCTTACTCACCCACCTCAAATCAAAACTTGATCCAGACCGAATAGATCCCTTTGGAAGTCTCAGGCGAGAGGCGGAGGTTCGTTTATTAGTCGACGTTTACAATTCCCTTTCGGCAAACAATATACCGATACTTGTCGTTGGAGACTTCAATGGTCATGCTGGATCGTTAGAAACCGAACATGAGTTTCTACCCATATATGAACACACGGATTTAGTGGATTGCATGGACCTGACACCCAAAAGTCCATCAGAACGCATGACCCACACACAAATCTATCCCTCGGGTCAGGTTCGAGAACTGCAAATCGATTATCTTTTTATAAATCGGCCATTTAAAAACTGGGTCGTTGCCGATCAAACCTATGTCTACCGCTATAAAATTGATGACGTTGAGATTCCCATTCCAAAAAATCTAGAACAAAGAATGCAACTGCCTTCCGACCACTACCCCGTCGTACTCCGACTCAAAAAACCCCATTTTTAGGTACCTAAAACTAAAAAAGGCCTCGGAAGAGGCCTTTGATAGTCAATTGTCTGAAAAAAACTATTACTTCTTTTCAGCTTCTTTTTTTACGATTTCTAATAGTTCAACTTTAAAAATCAAAGTCGAGTTCCCTGGGATTGAAGGATTTCCTCTTTCTCCATAAGCAAGATTTGCAGGTATTGTGAGTTCAGCAGTTGATCCCACTTTCATTAATTGAAGTCCCTCCGTCCAACCAGGAATCACCGCTTTTAATGGAAACTCTGCTGGTTGATCACGGTCGTAAGAACTGTCGAACTTCGTACCATCAATGAGCTTTCCTTCGTAATGAACTTTTACGATGTCTTCTTTACTCGGCATGGGACCATCGCCTTCTTTAGTGATCTTGATTTGAAGGCCCGATTCAGTGGTTTTCACACCTTCTTTCTTGCTATTTTCTTTAAGATAGTCTTCGCCAATTTTAACGTTTTTCTCCGCGGCTTCTTTTCTTTTTTCAATTTGCGCCTTTGTCATATTTTGAATAGCCTCACGCACTTCCGTCTCTGTCAATTTAGGATCTTTTCCTTCCATGACATCTTTAACAGCTTCAGCAAAAGCCACAGTATCAAGTTCAATATCTTGACGTTTCATGTTTTTAGCTACTTGAAAACCAATAGCATAGCTATATTTACCCTTTTCGGACTTTAAGTCCGCCTTTTTGTTACAACCGGCAAGTAAAGCTACCGCTGGTAAAGCGATCCACAAAATGGCATATCTCATTCAAATCTCCTCGTTTTTTGTACGATCTGAGCCTAATCAGTCCCCGAAGAGCCGTCAACCGTCAACTACGCTGTACAATTATTTTTTTCTTTGATACCTCCATGGGTATGGCAAATATCCTTTTACAAATGACTCAAGGCTATAAATCTTATGGACCTAAAATCCTTTTTGAAAATGCCCAATTTTCAATCAATGAAGGCGAACATATCGGATTGATCGGCCCTAATGGAGCTGGAAAGTCCACATTGTTTCGAATTTTGATTGGCGAAGAAGATCTCGACGAGGGAAACATTGTCTCTTCACAAGGTTTGCGCATTGGGTATTTAAAACAAGAAGATGACTTTGACATCACACAGCCCTTAGAGTCTCTTCTGGAAAAGCACTGTCGTATTCCTCTCTGGGATCTAAAAGCCCTCGGAAGAGGTTTAGGTCTCGATGAAGAGAGTTTCTCCCGCCCCTTACGAGAGTTTAGTGGTGGCTATAAAATGCGCTTTAAATTACTCCATTTGATTGGCCAAGACCCTCAACTTTTGCTTTTGGATGAGCCCACGAATTATTTGGATTTAGAATCCCTTATCGTTTTAGAAAAATTTCTTATTGAACTCAAAAGCGCTTTTATACTGATTTCGCACGATCGTGAGTTTTTGCGATTGACTACGGATCACATTTTAGAGGTGGAGCAAGGGGACTTTACAAAATTTAATGGTTCTTTAGATGACTACTTTGAGTTTAAAGAATCTATGGCCGAACTTCAGCGCAAAAAAGCCGCTAATATAGCCGCGCAAAGAGCACAGATTCAACAATTTGCCGACCGTTTTCGAGCCAAAGCGACAAAAGCTCGTCAAGTACAGAGCCGACTCAAACAATTGGGTCGTTTGGAATCTGTACAAATTAAATCGCTTCCAGTTAAAGCACGCATCCACCTTCCCGAACCCAAAAGGACAGGAAAAGAAATATTAAAATGTGATAAGCTCACTCTTGGCTACGGTGACAAAGTAATTTTAGAGCAAGTCGATCTCCGCTTAGTCCGTGGAGAGCACCTCGGTGTTGTCGGAGTCAACGGCGCCGGTAAATCTACATTACTTAAAACACTAGCAGGAATTCTACCTCCATTAAAAGGCCATTTTCAATGGGGCCCCAGTGTCGAAGTGGGGTATTATGCGCAACATGTGCCTGAGTCATTAAACTTAGAGCACACGGTGGAACAAGCCCTCTTTGCTCTGGCCGACCCAGCAGTAACTCAACAAGACGTTCGAGATATGGCCGGGGCTCTGCTTTTCTCAAATGAAGACCGGGAAAAAA
This sequence comes from Bdellovibrionales bacterium, assembly GCA_020435025.1. Taxonomy (GTDB): domain Bacteria; phylum Bdellovibrionota; class Bdellovibrionia; order Bdellovibrionales; family UBA1609; genus JAGRAG01. The sequence goes on from JAGRAG010000239.1 coordinate 5,328, forward strand.
AGGTCAAAATCCTTTCTGGTGGTGAAAAATCTCGCGTTGCCTTAGGACAAATTCTTTTGCAAAGATCCCCCTGTCTTATTTTTGATGAGCCAACGAACCATCTGGATTTCCACACCGTTGAGGCTCTTACTCAGGCCTTAAAAAACTATCCGGGCACCCTAATTCTGGTCAGTCACGATCGCTCGTTTCTCAGTCGAGTGACCTCTAAGATCTTAGAGATACGCGATGGCCGAGCCGAGGTCTATCCCGGAACGTACGATGAATATGTCTGGAGCCTGCAAAAAGGAGCCTGGGCCGACAAAGAGGTCTCCCAAGAACAAGCCTTAACATCTCGTGCCGCTAGTAGTGGTGGCCCCAACGAAAGTAGTGCCAACAAAAAACAAAACAGCCAAGCCGTCAGAGTTCTAAAAGCGAAGATTCGCAAGATTGAAGAAGAAATGCAAAAGGTAGAAACGGCCGTATCAGACCTTCACAAAGAACTGATCCATCTTCGCGGAGAAGAGGTCGTCCGGGCTCAACAGAAACTGAAAGCCTTCGAAGACCAAAAACATCAGCTTGAAATGTTATGGATGGAAGAACAGGAACAGTTAGAGCTCTTAATGTAGATCACGATAAACGGGGCCAAAAAGGGACAATTTTAGGGGGTTTTGCACAACCGGTAACTGCAAAGTTTTTACTAACGCCCTACCAAAGTCAATCGGGAAAGTAAAATTGTTAGAATCTTGTTAAAAAAAGCGCACTTTTGCATTCTCCATCTTTACAAAAGTCGAGTTTCCTATTTATCGTAATTCCGCACAACAAAGGCGAAACAGTTTCAATGATGAAACTTTTCATTTTAGGGGGAAAAATGATTCGTGCCATAAACGGCCTACGACAAGTAGCGCTACTTGCGTTCTTACTTTATACCACAACCAGTCATGCAACCATTTTACAGACTCAATATTCGCAAACGCCCATCCGTTATTATGGTGCTCAATTTGAACCAGCTTTAAAGCAAGGACTAAAAAATGAAGGACTTAAAAAGTACCTTAATGAGGTCTTAAAGTCGGATCATTATGCCAAAGACAATGACTACGATCAGATTGGGAACTGCCCCGAAGTAGAAAGTGGACGTTGCTACCATCACTTTGTTTACAACTACACCGATGCCCGTAAGATCCTCTTTGGCCAACTTCACCTAACACAAGTTGGAAACAGCTATGCCATAAAAGGAGTTTACTGTAACACTTTCTTTGGAGACGAGTCTTTTGGAAGAGGAAACGGACCTTCTCCTGGGCGAATTCCCAGCCATCAAGTTGTTAACGCTGAACACACTTGGCCACAAAGCCATTTCACAAAAAGATATCCTGCCTTAACTCAAAAAACCGACCTTCATCATCTTTTCCCTTCAAGTTCTCGAATGAACTCCACTCGTGGAAACCGAGATTTTGGAATCGTCGAAAAAATGACGGCCGAGACCTGCCCAGCATTTAAAGTGGGCCTTCCTTCTGGCATACCAGCTGTTCACGCAGAACCACCGGATTCTCATAAAGGCAATGTGGCTCGAGCCATGATGTATTTCTCCATCCGAAATGAGACTCCCATCAATACCTATCAAGAAGCCGTCTTTCGACTATGGAATAAAATGGACCCTGTCGATGCAGAAGAGTGGAATCGTGCCGAAGCCATTTTTACCGTTCAAGGAGTCCGAAACCCCTTTATCGATTTTCCAAACTTAGCCGATTATATTGCTGATTTCTGATTTTTTAGTTAGAGGTACCGTATCAACCTATAAGGAGATCTTAGTCGGTCTCCTTTTTTCAACGCGGATGCCTTTCATGGATAAGATACAAAGTATAATTCTACATTTAGATTGGGGCCTTTTAATTTTTGCCTGCTTAACTATTGGCCTAGCCCCATTTGCTCCCCCTCACCTTTTTGAAAAGCTTCAAATGCTTGCCAAAGGCGATCTCAAAAAATGGATCGACTGGTTTGATCTGTTTATGCATGGCACACCTTGGATATTACTTCTCATTAAAGGAGTACTTCATTTCAAGAAAATGTAATTATTTCGCGAACGCTCATCTATGTAGCAGATTTTCAGACTTCTAGCCTGGGTATCCCGTCGTTATCTTTGGACTCCGCTTTGCGGTATAAGAAACTTAATTGGCTGGAACGAATTCCTAAAAGACGCTTACCATAGCAAACGATGCAAAAAGGCCGTCAAAGGCTCTTAGTCTTCGAACAATAATATGGAATGATCGAAGGCTTTAATAACACCTTGGTAAGCCAATATCCGAAAAACCAATGCCGGCCTCACACGAACCGTTTCAAAGTTCTCTTCATACTGTATCAATTTGTGTTTTTTTAACTCCGTCATAGACTCCTCGACCAAACTCAAGCTCTTTAAGTCGAGCTTATTTGTCAGAAGTGCCACGACCTTGTCTTGGCCTTCCATTTCTGGGTTCTTAGCATGGATATGACCTGCCATCTTTTTTAAGATCAGCAGTGCCGTTCGGCTCAATAAAAGAAAAGTTTCTTCATCAATCTGATGACTGAGATAGTCCTCAAACTGCTTTAAGGGCTCGACTCTCACATGAACAAGATCATTTTGTTCAAACTCATGAGAATCAATAAAGTCATGTAAAGTCATCGCTTTCCAAAAAGACTGCACAGTAATTATGGATTCCCCTAGGACTCCCTGTAATTCTCCGCGAAACTGCTTGGCATGAACTTGTCCATTCGCTTTCAGCTCATTATTGTAAAGCAGTAACACAGCTCGAATGAACCTTAGAAGCTCTCTGTAGATACTTTGAATCATCTCATCTGTATTTCTGTGTTTTTTCTGGAAGTCATAAAGATGCTTTAAAACCATAGCTTCCTGATCCAAACGACGGAATCGATGAAAGACACTTTTGAAAATAGGAACCACCCAAGGAGGTAACGTCGCCATCTGCTGTGTCGCCACTTCACCATCAATCGCAACGACTGTTAGTGGAGATAAAGCCTCTACGGAAGCTGATCGGGGTTCTGCATCAAAAAAGCTCAACTCTCCGAAAATTTCACCAGCCCCTAAAACAGCTAAAGTCACCTTTTGTCCTAAATAGCTTTTATACACTCTGGCTTGGCCATTTTTAATAATGTACATTTTACGAGAGATCTCATCCTCTCCGATGACCTGTGTTCCAGCCGGATACTGAATCACGGTCCCTTCTACTTTTGTCGCTTTATTTTGCTCCATGTCGATTAGTATCTCATGAGGCCTTCCCTAGTCTCAACGAAAGAAGAAAAACTGAGTCATCAACTGGAAACATGTCTAGCGTCCTCTTTGTCTAATATTTTTCTTGGAGCAAAAACTTATATCATGGTTTGTGCACGACGACGAAAGACTAGATCGTAACGATTCTAAAAGCGGAGGCCTTCCCTTATAAAATTCAGGGCCAACATGCGAGTGACCCCTACCACAAGGAAATGTCCCCTCTCTAAGGGCACCCCTTTTTTTCTTCTTTAGTTGTTTAAAGAGTTTGTAACATTTTAATTAGCTGGGTCCGTCATGAAGTTAAAGTAAGAGACAGCTACTCGAAATTTCGCTATAATTTGGCGTGGATACGAGGATTACCGGGAGGAGAAAATTATGTCGGAAGTGAAACTGGAATATGATGGTCAAACCTACAGCTTTCCCATTGTTGTTGGTACAGAAAATGAAAAGGCTATCGACATAAGTAAACTAAGAGCCTCCACTGGCTTAGTCACTTTAGATAACGGCTATGTGAATACGGGTTCTTGCCAATCAAAAATCACGTTTCTTAATGGTGAACAAGGGATACTTCGGTACCGTGGTTACTCCATTGAAGAACTTTGTGAGAAATCCAGCTTTGTCGAAGTAATGTATTTACTCATTAATGGTGAACTTCCAACAGAAACTCAACTTTCTACATTTCGAACGGATCTTCGAGGCGGAGACAATCTCTCAAACGATGTTCGAAAATTTTACTCGCTTTACCCAAAAGATGCCCACCCCATGGGTATCGTTTCTGCTACCTTGAGCACTTTATCGACTTTCCACCAAGATTTGACTCCAGGGAACCTCTCGGCCGATCAAAAATCAAAAGTCATGAGTTTACTTTTGGGTTATATGAAATCAATTTGCGCCTATGCCTATCGGTCCAACACAGGAAAGGCCTTCGTGGACGCTAACCCCGACCTAAACTACGTAGAGGACTTTCTTTCTCTCATGTTTGCGGATGACAAAGGTCAATATGAAGTCGATCCGGAGATCGCTCAAGCAATCGATTTACTGTTGATCTTACATGCTGACCACGAACAAAACTGCTCCGCCTCAACGGTTCGACTTGTGGGCTCTTCGCAAGCGAATCTTTTTGCAACGATTTCTGCAGGCGTCGATGCCTTGTGGGGTCAATTACACGGGGGCGCCAATCAAGCGGTCATTGAAATGCTAGAAGAAATACAGAAAGATGGAGGGGGCTACAAAAAATTCTTAGATAAAGCCAAAGATAAAAATGATCCTTTCCGCATCATGGGATTTGGCCACAGAGTCTACAAAAACTTTGATCCCCGAGCAAAGATCATAAAAAAGGCCTGTGACTCTGTTTTAAGTAAACTTGGCGTCAACGATCCGGCCTTGGAAATCGCAAAGGGCTTAGAAGAAGCCGCTTTAACAGATGATTACTTTGTGGAACGCAAGCTTTATCCCAACGTCGATTTCTACTCTGGAATCATCTATCGTGCCATCGGAATTCCAACTAATATGTTTACAGTCATGTTTGCATTAGGACGTCTTCCAGGATGGATTTCTCAATGGAAAGAGATGATCGAAGATCCCACCAGCCGAATTGGTCGACCTCGACAAATTTACATGGGAGAAACGGCTCGTGCCTATACTCCAATTGGCCAAAGATAAGACATTTTTGTTTCATTCATAGACAAAAAGAAAGAGGCCAAGGCCTCTTTTTTATTTCCTTAAAAGATTCCCCGATTCACCGATGAGATATTAGAAGAACTCTCTTCAAGAAAGCTCAATTGTAGGAAGGATTCAAATGGGAATGCTCGATCGATATCGCAAAAGTGGTGGTTTTGTTCAGCTCTTACAGCTATTAGAGACATGTGGAGAAGCCAAGCAAAAAAAACTTCTGGATATGATTGAAGCTGAAGATCCTAGATGGTCTAAAACTTTGAGGCAAAAACTCTTAACTATCGACGTAATTTTTGGATGGCCAGCAGAACAACTTGCAGAAATTGTCGGGCAACTTCAAGAGCTGACCTTGGCTTTCGCTCTAAAAGGACTTAGCCCTGAATTGCAAGAAAAAGCCCTTCTCACACTCTCTCATGGACAAAAAAGAAGACTAACAGATTTAACTGAAGGT
>JAGRAG010000240.1 GCA_020435025.1 Bdellovibrionales bacterium
TCCCTTGCAAATTACTATGGCCTACACAGCCATTGCGAATGGAGGATGGCTTATGAAGCCAAAACTGATTCGCAATGTATATGGGGAAATGGAAAAGGATCCCATTCAAAATAAATTAAAAGCAGAAAAGTTACGACGGGTATTGAGTGAAGAAGAGGCTGCGACTATGCGGTTGATGTTGATGGCAGCTACCTCGAAGCATTCGACAGGTTATAGTGCAAGGGTTAAGGGCTTTCCAGTTGCTGGTAAAACAGGAACAGCTCAGAAAGTAGATTTTGTTAAGGGGGGCTATCAAAAGGGAGCTTATGTTGCTAGTTTTGCAGGATTTGTTCCAGCTAATAATCCTAAGTATGTTATTTACATAGCTGTCGATAATCCTCGTAAAGAATATTACGGTTCACAAGTGGCTGCGCCAGTTTTTTCAAAAGTAGCTGGTTATCTTGTTAGAAAAGATGGAATGCAACCCATATTAATCAGTAATAAAGATTTAATTGATGAAAAACAAAAAGATACACATACCAAAAAATCTTTTAACGTATCTCGTTGGGAAGGTGATGTTATTCCCGACTTGGAAGGGTTAACTCTGAGAGAAGTTTTAAAAAAACTAAATGGGCGTGATTTAAAGTTAATAATTAAGGGGAGTGGTAAAGTGACTTCTACGTGGCCAAATGCGGGTGAAGTTCTACCCAAAAATAAACGTATAAGATTATTTTTAGAAAACGAAACAAAATAGAGGGAAAAATATGTCTGTAGGAATTGAGGCTTTTTTATGGGGTATTGGGAGCGCTATATCTTTACCATTAGGCGCTTTATTAGGCATTTGGTGGAAGCCAAAACAAAAAATAAATTCAGCCTTCATGGCATTTGGAGCAGGGGCATTGCTTTTTGCTTTAACAATTGAATTATTTGGTCACGTACCACACCATGTACATGAACACGGTTATATGTCACTGCTTGCAGCCCTTGTCGGGGCTTTAGCTGGTGGAGCTTTGTTTGATACTTTAAATAGTATGCTAAATAATCAAGGTGCTTATATGAGAAAACTCTCCAGCGCAAAAGATTATTTATTAGGCGTTAGAAGGGAACAAAAAAATAATTTAGTAGAACAATTAGGAAAGATAAAAATACTTTCAAAGTTAAACCCGGACCAAATGGCAGAGCTGGTTTCAAAGGTGAACCCTATTACAGTTCCTAAGGGTCGTACACTTTTCACACAAGGAGATGTGTCAGATTCAATGTACTTTATCGTCGAGGGAAGTGTTGAAATTGTGCTTCATGATACTAAAGGTGATAAATCCATTGCACTATTAACTGCCAATGATACGTTTGGTGAACTGGGTGTAGTGAGTGATCAAGCACGCTCTGCGGATGCTGTTACCAAGAGCACCTCTTACTTGTTTCAAGTAATGAAAACAGATGTAGACAATATTATAAGTAAGTTTCCGGAGTTAAAAGAATCTATAGATGAGCTTATTAAAACCAGAGTTGAAGATTTAGCAGAAAAGGCACCTTCTGGCATAAATGCCGATTGGAAGAAAGCCTGCCTTAATCGGATAGATGAGTATTCAAATGATATTTCATTAGCAGAAGTTGTGAAAGAAACAGCGGGAAAACATGCTACTGGAGGGGCAGCCATTGCCATTTGGCTGGGATTATTAATTGATGGAATTCCAGAGTCACTCGTTATAGGTATGCTGCACAATAGTACTCTGGGGATGAGTTTGGCATTTATAGCGGGAGTATTTTTAGCTAATTTACCAGAAGCCATGTCATCATCTGTAACTATGAATAAAAGTGGTATGAACATTATGAAAATAATGATGATGTGGGGTTCGATTTGTCTACTAACGGGGATAGGTGCATATTTAGGTGCAACAGTATTCCCTTCAGACCCTCAGGGTAATATATTTTATTTTGTTTTAGGTATTGAAGGATTAGCAGCAGGTGCTATGTTAACAATGATTGCTGAAACTATGTTGCCGGAGGCTTTTGAACAGGGTGGAGCCATCGTTGGCTTATCTACCTTGGGAGGATTTCTGTCCGCCTTAGTTGTTAAGGTTTTGTGATTGCACTTAGCTAAAATCCAAGCGAATATGTGGCTATGAAATTGGCACAACTATTGTCCATATTTGAAGAGCTTCACTGGGGAGCTGATTTCGATGCAGAAGTTTTCAATGTCACGGTCGATTCTCGCGAAGTAAAAAAAAATTCAGTTTATGTAGCCATTCGCGGAACGAAGGTGGACGGTCATACGTTTTTGCCTCAGGTTGCCGAAAAAGGCGCGATAGCCCTTATCGTAGAAAGTAAAGATCTTATTCCGTCGTCTTATAAAGGTGCTGTAGTTGTTACAGAAAATAGTCGTTCAGCTATTGATCAGATTGCCTCTAGGTTTTATGGAGATCCCGCAGAATATATGTTTTGTGTTGGGGTTACTGGTACGAATGGGAAAACTTCGATCACCTATATGGTCGAAGCCATTTTTAAGGAGTTCGGATGGACGACGGGGGTAATGGGTACGGTCGATCATCATTTGGGGGATCATGTTTGGAAAAGCCATATGACAACTCCAGGGCCGGTTGAGTTACAAAAACGACTGAGTGAGTTTAGGGCGCTTCATGCGGACGCCGCTGTTTTTGAAGTTTCAAGTCACGCTTTAGATCAGCATCGAGTCGATCATATTCCCTTTAATGCTATTGTTTTTTCAAATTTAAGTCGTGATCACATGGATTACCATAAAGATTTCGAAGATTATTTTAAAGCCAAAGAACGTCTTTTCTCTGAGATTCCTTACAAGTATAAGAACCGTAAAACGACGGCAGTGATCAATGCAGATGATCCATATGGACTTAAAATTGAGACTGCCGGTGGAGTTCGGAGTTGGTATTACGGTGAAAAAAGAGGAGACTTTCGATTTGAAATCCTTGATGAAAGTTTTCAAGGCTGTCGTATTAATGTGCGCACTCCTAGAGGTGAACACGTCTTCACTCTTCCTTTAACTGGGCGCCACAATATCTATAATTGCTTGGCGGCAATTACGGTGGGGATGTCTGCAGGGGCCTCTTTGGATGTTTGTTGTAATGCTATGGAAAAATTTAAAGGCGTACCTGGAAGGCTTGAAAAGGTGGAAAATGACAAAGGCCTTCATGTCTTTGTTGACTATGCGCATACTGATGACGCTTTAACCTCAGTTTTAAAAAGTTTAAACTCGGTGCGAAAGAAAAACTTGATGGATGAAAAGCTCATTACAATTTTTGGGTGTGGTGGTGATCGAGACAAAGGGAAAAGGCCGATGATGACAAAAGCGGCCCTTGATCAATCGGATTTAGTATTTATTACTTCAGACAACCCTCGCTCAGAGGACCCAATGTTGATTATCAAAGATTGCCTAAAAGCTGTTCCCGAAGAGATGATTGATAAAACTGTCTTTATTGAGCAAGATAGAAAAACGGCTCTCTCGCGCGCCTTTAAAATGGCGAATGTGGGTGATATAGTGTTAATAGCTGGCAAAGGGCATGAGGATTACCAAATCGTTGGTGATCAAGTTTTACCTTTTAGTGATGTGCTTGTTGCAAAGGAACTGTTAAAGTGAATTTAACTTGGACTTTCGAAGAGATACTAGTGGCTACAGATGGCGTGGTTTTGTCTTCTCCAAAGGAAGTATTTAACGGAGTGGGTACCGACACAAGAGCTGATTTAAAAGGGCAGATTTTTATAGCTCTTAAGGGCGAAACTTTTGATGCCCACAATTTTTTGCCTCAGGCCATTCATGCTGGAGCATCTGCCCTCGTTGTTTCAGAAGAAAGCAACCAACTTTCAAATTATTACAAAGACGTTTCCATCATTTTAGTTAAAGACACACTAAAGGCGCTGCAGGACATGGCCACGTTTTGGCGCCAAAAGTTAAAAGGGCAAGTGATTGCAATTACCGGTTCAGCGGGAAAAACAACAACCAAGGAGTTTCTGGCGACTTTACTATCAAGTCAGTTTGAAACTCATTTTAGTAGAGGAAGTTTCAACAATCACTGGGGTGTTCCCTTGACCCTGCTCTCCTGTCCATTAACAGCAGAGAAGATCGTTGTTGAAATGGGAATGAATCATAGTGGAGAAATCACTCGGTTGTGTGAAATAGCCAGACCCGACGCAGTAATGGTGACCATGGTGGGATCGGCTCACATAGGGCAATTCGGCTCTCAAGATGAATTGGCAAAAGCCAAGGAAGAGATTTACGAAAGTTGTCCGAAAGCGATTCAAGTTTTTAATTTAGACAATGATTACACCGACAGAATGTATGAGCGTCGCAAAGAAGATGTTTTGCCGGAGAAGATGTTTTTATTTTCGAGCTATCGAAAGCCGGCAACTGTATCTATGCGCTGCACGGAGATGGATTTTCATGGGATGCGCGTGATGGGGATTATTGGAGGTGTCGAAGGTGAGGTCGAAATTCCTATTTTTGGCCGACAAAATGTTGTGAACGTAATGGCCGCCTCCACAATGGCAATGGCCGTCGGCATGACGGGAGAGGCGATTTGGAAGGTTTTACCCCAAGTCAGAACGACTTGGGGTCGTGGACAAATCGTTCATTTAGAAAATGGAACGACGGCTTTATTTGATGCCTATAATGCCAATCCTGAAAGTATGTCTGCGTTGATTAAGAGTTTTTATGAAATGCAAGTTCAAGGTAAAAAGGTCGCAATATTGGGAGAGATGTTAGAGCTTGGTACTGAGTCTGACTCCAAGCACCGATTTTTGGGGGAGACCCTGGGGAATACCGATATTGATTTGGTGTGGTTTATTGGACCGCATGCGAAAAGCTTTGAAGAGGGAATCAAGTCCTCAATGTTTGAAAAAACTTATTTCTTATCAGATACTTATGAACAAGGTCTTGCAAAGAAAATCGGCTCTATGTTAAACAGTAATGACGTTGTTGTGCTAAAGGGTTCACGCGGGATGAAGCTAGAGCAAGTTCTTAAAGAGTGGAGCCCTATCGATTTTTAATATTCCGCGAATGTGGGAGTTTGCTCTATATGATCTATAAATGGCTGGTTGAGTATTCAGAGTCGTTATCCGTTTTAAATGTTTTTCGCTATATCACCTTTCGAGCTTTTGTTTCGTTCTTCACCACTTTTTTTGTCTGTCTGAAGTTGGGGCCGTCGTTTATTGACTACATGCAAAATAAACAGATGAAGCAAACGGTTCGTGATGATGGTCCTCAGTCTCATCTTAAAAAGTCAGGGACTCCGACGATGGGCGGGAAGCTAATGCTTTTAGGGCTTTTACCATCCTTATTTTTCTGGATAGATCTTGGTCAGGAATTGGTTTGGGTGGCTTTAGCGGTCATTTTTGGATTTGGGTTGATAGGATATGTCGACGATCGCATGAAGGTCATGCAGAAAAACTCCAAAGGCTTGTCTGGAAAGCTTCGTCTTGCTGGGGAGTTTTTGATCTCGGGGCTTGCCGTTGCCGCTCTTATTCAATGGGGAGGCTTTCAAACGAACCTCTCGGTCCCTTTTTTGAAAAATGTAAATTTGGAGTTGGGATGGTTTTATGTACCTTTTGCGTCATTGGTGATTGTAGGCTGCGCGAATGCCGTTAACCTTACTGATGGATTAGATGGGTTGGCCATTGTTCCGATTATTATCTCTGTTTTGACCTTTTTAATATTCGCTTATGTTGCCGGTCATATTGAAATCGCTAAGTATTTGAATATTCCTTATATTCCGGGATCAGGGGAGCTTGTTCCCTTGGGAGCGGCGATTGTTGCCGCTGGATTAGGGTTTCTTTGGTACAACGCATATCCGGCTCAGGTTTTTATGGGTGATATCGGAAGCCTCTCTTTGGGCGGATTTATTGGCGCAATGGCCGTATTAACTAAAAACGAGCTGCTCCTAGTGTTGCTTGGTGGCGTGTTTGTGGTAGAAGCATTGTCAGTCATTACGCAGGTGGCATCGTTTAAGTTAACGGGTAAAAGGGTTTTTCGAATGGCCCCTATCCACCACCATTTTGAGTTAAAAGGACTATCAGAGACGAAGATCATAGTTCGGTTTTGGATAGTATCTATTTTATTAGCTGTACTGAGCTTAAGTACGCTGAAGTTGAGGTAGTCATAAATGCACGATTATACGGATCTTGTTGGCAAAAAAGTTCTTGTTGTTGGGTTAGCCAAAACGGGTGTGGCATTAAGTAAGTTTCTAGTTTCTCGAGGGGCTGAAGTGACTGTGAGTGATCACAAGTCCAAAGCGGAGCTTATGAATTCACTAGAAGATATGGAAGGCGTAAATGTAAAGTATGAATTGGGCGGACACACGCCGCGTACTTTTTTGGCTCAGGACCTTATCGTATTAAGTCCGGGAATATCCCCTAATTTGAAGCTCTTTGACTATGCTCGTAGCCAAGGTGTCAAAGTCACTGGGGAGTTTGAGTTCGCATCAAGCTATTTGGATGAGCCTGTCGTAGCGATTACGGGAACCAATGGAAAAACCACAACCTGTGACTTGCTTGTAAAAATGCTTGTCGAGTCAGGTAAAAAAGTTTGGGTTGGCGGAAATTTTGGAGAGCCTCTTTCTTCGTATCTTATGAGTGGAGAGAAGGCAGATGTGATTGTTGCAGAGGTTTCGAGTTTTCAATTGGAGCATTGTGAGCGTTTTACGCCCACAAATGTGATCTTCACCAATCTTGCTGAAAACCATATGGATCGTTACAAAACCATGGAAGAGTACGTTAATGCGAAAAGACGCATTTTCTTTAATACTCATCAAGGCACCACTAGCATTTTAAATGCTGATGACAATGCGGTTGTAGAGTTAGCCCGTGATCCATCTGTTCAGCGAGGTCGCATCTTTTATTTTTCAAGAAAGCCATCTTTAGAGCCCCAAATCATGAATATTGGTGGTGCAGTTGTGATAAAAAACCGAGTGCATGTACGTACCGGTCCGGAGATTGAGTATTTCGATCTGAGTCAGGTGCGTGTGAAAGGAAGCCACACTCAAGAAAATATGATGGCTGCTATTTTAGGTGCTAGAGAGCACGGGGCCACGCACGAAGCGATTCAAAAAGTGATTGATACCTACACGGGACTTCCTCACCGGTTAGAGTATGTCAGACGTGTTGGAGGAGTTGAGTTTTTTAACGACTCTAAAGCGACGAATGTACATGCGGTTATTCGTTCTTTAAGCGCCTTTGACGATAATGTGATTTTGATTATGGGTGGAAAAGACACCAACTTAAATTACATCGCTTTACAAGAAATTATCCGCCGCAAAGTCAAAAATTTGATTTTAGTTGGAGAGGCTAAAGAGCGCATTAATCGTGATATTGGAGACTATAGCGAGACCTTTCTTATTGGAACATTCGAAGAAGCTATTTTGATCGCTTATCAGAAAAGTCGCATCGGAGATACGGTTTTATTAGCTCCGGGATGTTCTAGTTTTGATATTTTTGACAGCTACGTAGAGCGTGGAAACTATTATAAGGAACTGGTTAATCGTTTTAAATAGTCTGAGCAAAAGTTTTGGTGGCTGTGTCTAAAGTAGATCGTGAACTCTTTGTTTTTAGACATGGTCAGACGGACTGGAATCTTCAAGGACGCCTTCAAGGTCATACCGATGTACCTCTCAATGAAATTGGAATGCAGCAGGCGCAGCAGCTTTCAACCCAATTGACAGATCTCTGCCTAGAGGTTGTGCTGTCTTCGGATTTGGAGCGAGCTCACGTGACGGCACAGATAGCCACTCTAAGTCGAATTCCAATTTTAACGACTAAGAATTTAAGAGAAGCTCGTTTAGGTATTGCCGAGGGAAAGTCTAAAAATGATCCATTGATTATTGATGGGTATCGTAGGTGGCTGGATCCAGAAGACGACGAGTTTTTCTTTGCAGGTGGGGAGTCGCCTTCAGAACACAAAGGTCGTATTATAAAGTACTTAGACTCCGTCTTCGCTGAAGAAGCTTGGCGACGGATAGGCATTTCGACCCATGGTGGAACAATGGTGCGATTCGTAGAGATCTGTAAAAACCGACCCAAGGAAAAGCTGTTTTTCGACAATGGTGCCATAATTAAAATTTCCGTTACGGACTCTGGATGGATTTATGAGGGCCTTGTGAAGTCAGATCGGAGATAGCTTTTACAGATGTATATTCTGCACCCTTTCATTCCCTTTTAAAAAATGCCGTTCAAATAAATTGCTAAACCTCTTTAGTCACTTGGGGATTGGCTATACGCACAACGATTCAAAATGAAACGCTGTTTAGAGGATGTGATGTTTCGTATAGGATGCCGAACCAAATTTTAAAAAAATCAAATTAAACATTTGGTTTTTGTCTAGAAATTACCGATTAGGCCCATTGTAGATAGGTTGATAAACTTTTAACCCTCAGACACTAAGTGCACTTGTTTATTTTTCGGATTCTTATTAGTCGAGCTTTTAAAAAAAGCTGCCTCTGATTCGCTTTGAAGAAATGTGATATGGCTGTGTAACTGAGGTTTGATCAAGATGAATGAACGTTAATGGAACGACTTAGGTTTTTTATACTCATAATTTCTTTTTTTGCCGTTGCCGGAATCTATCGAATTTCAGGAGATATTGAACCCAAAGAAGTTAACTTTGTTAAAACGAAAGATAAATCACTTAGTAGCGACGACCAATCGAGACGAGAGAAAAAAAAGTCAATCCCCGCGCAATCACAAATACATTTTATGGGGAGCCCACAAATTTTTCATTCTCATCCTTTTATCCCCTTGGTCGAATCGGATAAGGAGAATAGAGACAGTACCATAGCGGAAAGAAAACGAGAGACACTTACTGTTTTGGAATTTAAGAAATTGTCGTGTAAAAAGTGTTACCTTGATCAACTTTTATCTCTTGATGAGATAGATATGGAAGAAAAAATACGATTTCTTTCAGATATTTCGGTTGAAGCAGAGTGGGTCAATGTTAAGGAAATTAATGATTCCCTTCGTGAATTGATTTCAGACAACCATAATTATACTTATGATCAATTTAGTAAAATGATGGATTTGTTTGTAAAAACGAATCCAGAGATTCCATCAGAGGAATTGATAGGGCTGGCAGCGACCTCGGTCGCCAACCTAGAAGACGTAGAAGAACGAGAGAAGGGATTTCATCACCTTTTGTCACTTTTTCCTAATAACCAAGAAATCATCCACAAGTTATCAAGGAATCCGGCGACCAGCCGCTGAGGGCTCACGTGTATTTGTGTCCGACACACTCATAGATACATTTTGAAATGACGCCTATCGCCCTTTCCGTAAAATCATTTTTTACAATATGCAGATTCACATCCCTTTAGATTCCATCTATTCTCAATAGAGTCCTAGGAAGCCGCTGTTAGATGAAAAAGTGGAATCAGCATTAGACTTCTTTCTCGAAAATAGGACTGTTGTACTTATATATAGAGGTAGAGATGAAAAAGTGGTTGGTGGGTGTTGTTATTATTTTACTTCTCGCTGCAGGTCTTATCTTTTGGACCTCGAGAAGTCAGTATGAGTATCTACATCCAAGAAAAGGTAATATTGTCGAAGCCATTTATGGATTGGGTAAGGTAAAAACTCGCCGACAACATGAAATTAAGGTCGGAGTCATCACTCATGTAACTAATATTTATGTCGAAGAGGGAGAGGATGTCCAAAAAGGACAGAAATTAATCAAGTTTGAGTACAGCGATGTTTTTACATCCCCATACAAGGGGGTGGTGACACACATCAATTATCATGAATATGACGCTGTCGTGCCGCAAACCACGGTCTTAACGGTTCAGGATATGAGTGAGAAATTCATTGAAGTTTCCTTGGATCAGGAAGGGGCTTTACGAGTGAAAAAAGGCCAGGCTGTTACAGTTTTGTTTGAAAGTGTGCGAGGCACGAAGTTTTCTGGAGAGGTTAAAGCTATTTTTCCCAAAAGTGATGAGTTTTTAGCTCACATTGAGGTAGAAGGCCTGGGAAAAAATGTTTTGCCAGGTATGACCGCTGATGTCTCGATCATTGTTGGTAAACATGAAAATGTACTGATGATTCCGGTAAATGGTCTTTCCCAAGGTAAGGTGATTGTCAGACGAGCTAGCGGTAAAAAGGAAAAGGTAGATGTAAAAATCGGGGGAGTTGACGGCCTGTGGGCAGAAGTTACCGATGGAGCCATTAGTGAATCTGATGAGGTGCTCATTCCCATCAAGGAAAAGAAGTAATGCTGTATTTGGCTATTCGACAAATGCTATCACGTAAAAAACAGACGAGCTTGATCGTTCTTGGTATTAGCTTTGGCACGATGATCTATATCATAGTAGCAGGTCTGCAGTTCGGATTTCGCGAGTACCTGACTGAGCAGCTTCTTAATAATACCGCACATGTTCTTATTAAAGGAAGCGAGCGGGATCTTAGTGAAAAAGAGTTGCGACCTCGATTTTTTGATGAAAGCACCTTAGTAAGGTGGATTGTCCCTCCTGCTGGAAAACGAGATGAAGTGCGATTGGTCAATCCTCAGGGGTGGTTTCAAAGATTAGAAGAGGACCCTGATGTTCTAGCCTATGCTCCTCGATTTTCCATTAATGGGATCGTTAGCCAGGGACGTTATCGTCATTCTGTTTCGATTACGGGAATTGATCCTGTGAAACAGATTAAAGTTACCTCCCTTGAAGACTATATGGAAAAGGGCAGCCTTATGGAGCTAGACGGTGGCGGAAGTAAAATCGTTTTGGGTTCTGGAGTTTTAGAAACTATTGGCGCTAAAGTAGGAGATACGGTCCGGCTTTCGATCGGTCTGGGAGAGCCTCGTCCCTATCGAGTGGTGGGAAGTATCCATTTAGGAAACGAGCAGTTCGATAAGGTCATGGCTCTGGGAAATATTCACGATATTCAAACTCTCAACCTATCTCCAGGTCGTGTGAGTGAGATCTCAGTGGCTTTAACCGATATTAATCTTTCTCACGAAAAGGCGGCTCTGTGGTCTTTGTTTTCTAGAGATGAAGTTCAGGGTTGGGAAGAGGCCAATGCTCAGTTCATGCAGATGATCGGTATTCAAGATTTAATGCGAGCGATTCTGACTGGTGCCATTCTTTTGGTTGCCGGTTTTGGAATTTATAATGTCTTATCTATTATGATCAGTCAGAAGAAAAAAGAGATCGCAATTCTGCGTTCAATTGGCTATGGACCAAATCGAATTTTAGAGCTGTTTTTAGGGCAAGGGCTGATTTTGGGATTTATCGGCGCTCTATTCGGTATCCTGTTAGGAATAGGAGTCAATTTGATCATAGGTAGTATCGAGCTTTCATTTGAAGTCGGAAAGAGCAATCATCTCCCGATTAGTTTTGCCCCATCGATCTTTGCAACGGCGTTTGCTGCGGCACTGATTGCGGCCGTAATTGCTAGTTTTCTACCAGCTTTTTCGGCTTCGAAAATGACACCTTTAGATATCATTCGTGAAGAGATGTAAAATGGGTATTGTCGGAAAAAATGTTGTCAAACAGTTTGGTTCTCCTCCAATGGTTATACTCCATGGGCTAGATTTAGAGATTGAAGATGGCGAGTTTGTTTCGATATCAGGGCGGTCTGGGTCGGGAAAATCGACTCTTTTATATTTGTTAAGTACGTTAGACAATCCCTCGGATGGAGTCATTGAGATTGATGGAGTTTCACCACAGAAAATGACCGTCAACGAACTTCATAGGTTTCGTAACGAAAAGATTGGATTTATTTTTCAGTTTCATTATTTGTTACCAGAGCTCACGGGTCTAGAAAATGTTCTGTTGGGTCCTCGAAATCTAGGTTTAGAAAAACAAAAAAAAGATGAGGCCTTAGCACTTTTAGATCAGCTGGAGGTGTACAAACAAGCAAATAAATTCCCCTCGGAAATGAGTGGAGGGGAGCAGCAACGTGTGGCTATTGCTAGAGCTTTGATACTTTCTCCGAAGTATCTATTTGCTGATGAGCCTACCGGAAATTTAGATAGCGTGAGCGGCAATAAAGTGATGTCCATTTTAGAAGAGACAAGTCAAAATAACAACATGACGATTGTTTTGGTGACTCATGAGAGAGACTACGCTGCAAGAGCGAACCGTGAGATTTACCTCGTCGACGGTCGCATTTCAGAAAATTATTCGTAAAAACAGGCAGAAGAATAGCTAGATTCATTTTATTTTTTTTCATCCGCAATTAATGGGCGCCACTCTTACTATTTGAGTCCACAGTGTTTAACCAGTTTAGCTAAAGTCTTTCGCATCTCTGGTAAATGTTTAATCGATGCTTGTGACTTTAAGTAGTCTTTAAAGGGTTGAATAGGATATCCACCCCACTTACCAGGTTTCTCGTGGGAGCTTGTAAAAATACTATTGGCGCCAACGACCATTTTTGATCCCAACTTATTATGTCCTGTGGCTCCGCATCTTCCGGCAAACACGTTATAGCTGCCCATTTCTACGGAACCAGCGGCAATAAATCCTGCCGTGATGAGATTGTTCTTTCCACATTTGAAATTGTGACCAAAGTGACAGTAGTTATCGATTTTGGTTCCTTCACCGATAATGGTGTCATCTAGATTGCCTCTGTCGATAAAAACGCCAGCGCCAATCTCCACGCGATCTTCTAAGATGGCTTTGCCATAGTGAGGTGTGTGGAACGACTCTCCTTTTTCATTCTGGGCATAGCCAAACCCTACAGAGCCAATAGTGGTCTGCGACTGAATGATGCATTGATTGCCCACATGACAGTTATGGGAAATCAGTACTTGTGCAAAAATGTGCGTGTCTTGGCCAATTGTGACGTTCTTTTCAATAACGGTGCTTGCTCCGATAACAGAGTTTGCGCCAATGATCACATTTTCTCCAATTACGGCATTGGGTCCAATAATTACAGAGGGATCAATTTTTGCCGATTTTGCGACAACAGCGGATGCGTGTATCTGTTCACCTTCAAAAGGAAGGCGATTGTCGAGAATGGGGAAAAACTTGTGGCTCACAAAAGTTTTTGCGAGCTTTACGTTATGGGAAACAAATAGAGTTCGATCTGCGGGAAGTAAGCTTTTTGCTTCTTCAAGCGAACTGAGTGGAACGACAAATTGTTGGCAAGAAGTGGACATAGCCTCCCCTAAGAAACTCGACTCATGAACGAAAAGCAATTTATCTGACTGTGCGTTTTTTATGGAGCAAGTTGATGTGACCTTTTGGTCGAGGGGACCGGTAACATATTCGATCAGCTGCGGGAATTCTTCAGTGAGCTTTTTTAGATCCATTTGTTCTCCTCTAATTTAGGAAATTTTTAAGCAATATAAAAAGGGGTCGCAGATCCGTCCAATGTTAAAACTATGTTTACTTCAATTGCGCGCTTCAGCATTAAGCGACCCCAACTAAACAACAATTGCTGATTTTAATCGGATTTTTAGTGGTCAAACCTGCGACAATACTGTACAAAGCGATTTTAAGGGGGCGTTATGGCAACAAAAACAGCGAAGAAAACTGGAGTTAAAATGAAGAAAGCCAGTTCGAAAACTAAAAAAGTTGGAGTCAAAAAAGTATCTCCTAAGAGCGCTGGTAAGAAAGTAGCTAAGAAAGCGACGAAAAAGGCATCAGCGAAAGCGGCTCCTGCAAAGGGAGCTTCGGCTAAGAAGACGCGGTCGGCGTCGAAAAAGGCCAGCGCAAAAAGTGTAAAGGCTCCGAAAGCCTCAAAAAAAACGATTTCTTTGTCCTCTAAAAAGCCTACTAACGTTAAAAAGGCGAAACCAGCACCGAAAACGGCTACAAAAAGCAATGTGAAGTCGAAAAAGGGAGTTTTGCAATCCGCGAAGAAGAGCTTAAAGAAGGTGGCCAGTGAAATAAAAAAGGTTGGATTAAAAAAGGAAAGCCCTAAGGCCGAAACATCAAAAAGTACTCCATCCAAATTGACTAAAGGCGTTAAAATAACCAGTGAGTTAGCTTCGAAAGAGAAAGCTAAAAAGGGGATGGTTAAGAAAGTTAAGGAGTTTCGAAAACTATCAAAAACCCAGATAAAAAATATTCTGCTTTCCCCAGAACATGAGCAGAAGTGGTTGGCATTACACAAGAAATCGGAACAATTTGAAGTGCGTGACTACAATATGCGAGAAAATTTTGAGGAACAAATAGGAATCAATCACCCTAAGTTAGGGTGGGGATTTGTGCTAGAAAATCAAAATGATCGACTGTTGGTCTTGTTTAAAGAGGGTTTAAAAACGTTGATTTCAAATTATGGTGGTTAACGGGCTTGTGCATTTTGCCAGATCTGATTAATGTTCGGAGACATTTGAAATTACGATTTTCGCGAGGTTTTTAGCACGCTTATGGCAAAAGATGATTTAGCACAATTAGACGGTCATGTTGTAGATGCTGGTGCAGGTGGCATTTATAAAGTTAAATTAGAAAATGAAATGGAAATCAGCGCAAAACTTTGCGGTAAAATGCGCCGTTTTAATATTCGAGTGGTGGTTGGTGACAAAGTCACTGTTGGGGTTTCCCCTTACGATCCTACTCATGGCCTAATTATGTATCGTCATAAATAAAAATTCGGTGAAATTCCTTTTTAAGAGCTAAATATGGATGCCCTAAACTTAGATTCTTCTTTTCAAAATTTTGCAAAAGTTCATTTAAGTAACCTGAAACTCTCTTCTATTGAGGCAGTTTTAGCGTTGCACGCCGACGGAGGCACAGTTCCCTTCATTGCTCGTTACCGTAAGGAAAAGACGGGAAACTTAGACGAGGTGCAAATTCGGCTGATCGTTGATCAGTATGAGATCTTTGAGGAGCTGAAAAAACGAAAGGCCTTTGTTCTACAGGAAATCGAGAAACAAGGTGCTTTGACGGACGATCTTAAAAAGCAGATCACGGAAAGCTTAGAACTTGCAGAAATTGAAGAACTTTACCGTCCCTTTAAAAGAAAGAAGAAAACCAAAGCAAAATTGGCTGCAGAAGCAGGAATAGCTCCGTTGGCTGATTGGATTTGGGAATTGGGGCACTCACAAGGGACGGCCTCTGAGTCTTTAGAGATGAAAGCAAAAAATTTCTTAAATGTGGAGGCTGGATTTGCCACCTATGAAGAGGTTTTAAGAGGCGCTCAGCATATAATTGTCGAAAAGATTTCATCTGTTGCTGATTTAAGAACCATCGTTCGTGAAGAGTACTTAGATCATGGAAAGATAGTCTCTGAAATTGGCCCCAAGTTTAAAAGTCATTCCAAATATGAAATGTATTCCGAATTTTCAGAGAGCGTAAAAAAATTAATGGAGCCTAAAGCGTCTCATCGTTATCTGGCTTTAAGAAGAGGGTGGCAAGAAAACGAGTTGAAAGTTTCTATGAGTGCCGATGACGAAAAGTTACTGGCCTCTTTTGAAAACTACTCGTTGAGCCAACCACAAAGTATCGCTGCGGACTTTTTAAAAACCTGCGCCAAAATAGCTCTTACGATCCACGTTAAACCTAGCATCGAAAATGAGTTGCATCGCATGTTAAAAGACAAAGCCGACGAGCACGCGATTCACGTTTTTGCGGAGAATGTAAGAAATCTCCTTATGGCAAGTCCCTTTGGGGCCAAAGTGGTGTTGGGTGTAGATCCTGGATTGAGAACGGGATGTAAAATTGCACTTGTTGATGGAGGTGGTCGATTCATCTCTCATACCGTTATGAAAATTGTCGGTGAAGATGCGGAAGCGAAAGCCAAAAAGCTTTTTGATGAAGTATTTAAACAAATAAAGATTGAAGTCGTGGCCGTTGGTAATGGAACGGGTGGTAGAGAAACAGAAGCTTTCTTAAGAAAGATTTTTAAAGAGCTTGGTATCAATACACCGGTAATTATGGTGAATGAATCCGGGGCCAGTGTCTATTCAGCGTCAGATTTGGCAAGAGAGGAGTTTCCCGATTTGGATTTGACTATCCGTGGGGCCATTTCCATTGCTAGAAGGCTGCAAGATCCTCTCGCCGAGTTGGTAAAAATTGATCCTAAAAGTATCGGTGTCGGCCAGTACCAACATGATGTTTCTCAAACTCAACTTAAAAAGTCTTTGCATGGTGTTGTGGAGTCTTGCGTGAATCAGGTGGGGGTTGATTTGAATACAGCATCCCCATCTCTTTTGCAGTATGTCGCAGGAATCGGACCAGCCATTGCCAAAAATGTTGTTGAGTATCGTGAGAAAAAAGGACTGTTCAAAAATAGAGAAGACCTAAAGCAAGTCGGACATTTTTCGACAAAGGTTTTTGAACAATCGGCGGGCTTTTTGCGAATTTCAAATGGCTCTTATGTTTTAGATAAAACAGGAATTCATCCGGAGCGCTATCCAGCTGTTGAGCAGATGGCTAAAGAAATCGGCGAGAATTTGGAGTCTATGATGGCTCCGGCTTCGATTGAAAAACTAAAAAGTGAGCGTGAAAAGTGGGTTCAACTTGTTGGTGAGTACACTTACCAGGATATTTTAGAAGAGTTGGCAAAACCAGGAAGGGACCCTCGTGATCCATTTCAGCTTTTTCAATTTCGTGAAGATATCCATGAAGTCAAAGATCTAGAAAATGATATGATTTGTCCTGGAATCGTTACGAATGTGACGAACTTTGGGGCCTTTGTTGATATTGGTGTTCATCAAGATGGATTGGTCCACATCTCCGAGCTATCCTATGAGTTTGTTCAAGACCCTAGACAGGTGGTCAATCCCGGGGATCAAGTGAAAGTAAAGGTTTTAAGTGTTGATAAAGAAAAAAGTCAAATTTCTTTATCTATGCTGTTAGAGCCGAAACCCCAAGTTAAAGCAAGACCGACGCAAAAACGTGATGGTCAGAAGCCTCGACCTAAGAAAGATCATAAAGGCACAGGGAAAGAAAGGGTTGCTAAAGGAAAAGGGGCTCCTCGAAAAGGTAAACCTTCCCATGGTAAGGGTCCTCAAGGAAAGGGAAGGCGTCCGGATCAGAATCGTAGACCGGCGGCGGCTCCCTTTAATAATCCTTTTGCGGATTTGAAACTGAAGTAGGCCGACGGGTGAAAGAGCTTCATGATTTTAACTCGTCCGTCAATCTGTTGTTTACAGACATCGATGACACGATGACAGATCATGGGCAATTGGGGCCGGAAGCTTACCAGACTCTCTGGGATTTAAAAAGCCATGGAGTGGAAGTGGTTCCCATCACGGGGCGCCCTGCCGGATGGTGTGAAATGATTGCTCGCATGTGGCCGGTTGCCGGTGTTGTAGGTGAAAATGGCGGTTTTTATTTTCGCTATCGAAACAAGGAAATGATTCGTTACTTTTCTCAAGACGAAGGCACACGTAAAGCCAATCAATTGAAATTAGAAAAAATTAAAGCTCAGGTGTTAGCCGAGATTCCAAAAGCAGGAATTGCTTCCGATCAGTTCTGCCGAGTCATCGATCTGGCGATTGATTTTTGTGAGGATGTGGAGCCTTTATCCAAAAGGGATGTCCATCGAATTAAAGAGATCTTTGAAGAAAATGGCGCCCAAGCTAAGATCAGTTCCATTCACGTCAATGGTTGGTTCGGTGAGCATGATAAGCTTTCTATGTGTCGACAATTCATAGAAAGAGAGTGGGATGCCAACATAGATGAGATTCAATCTCAGATAGCTTTCGTTGGGGACTCGCCGAATGACGAACCGATGTTTGAATTTTTTGAGAATTCATTTGCTGTCGCCAACATTGATCAATTTGTGAGTGATTTAAAATCGCTTCCTAAATTTCGAATTTCTCAACCCGGCGGCAAAGGTTTTAGTGAACTGGGCCGTAAACTTATCGAATTAAAACAGTCCTAAAAAGTTTTCGACTCTCCTCCTTTTTCAAACGACATCCTCTCATTGTAAATGAATTCCTTTGGAAAGTTGGGATGTTTTAATTGTCCCTCAAAAGCGAGTTCGGATCGGTGCGGCGCTCACGAGAGTGAGCACCGCTGCCGACCGCCCTGTCTGAGCCTTTTGAGGGAC
>JAGRAG010000241.1 GCA_020435025.1 Bdellovibrionales bacterium
GAACCACTGACTCAAAATGCACAATTTGCTAAAAACCGCCGGGTGGTTTTGCGAGTTATGAATAACCTTCCATTGTAATACTTCTATACCTAAACAGATCGATCACTTCCGGAACAATATAAAGGCAGACGAAAACAAGCCTACCAAAAAGATGATTCTAGGGATTTTCAAACTCGTCCCTTGTCATTAAAGTCCTTATGCTGTCTGGAAAAGCGGCACTTCGCCCTATTTGGTACAAATCAAAATCTGATTTCCAATAAGAGTCTTGAGCAAAGACATTTAACAATCCTGCGCGAACCTGTTTATGAGTTTTTGAAGAGTCCGGATTCATTTGAAACTGCCGCAATCCTGAGTTCTCAATTAACACTCGCCCTTCAGAAGGTGCAATCACCCAATATCCTCCTCCAATGACTTTAAGACCAAGGCGAGCCTGATTAAGAACTTCGTGAACCTTTTCATGCTCCCTTCCATCTTTCCAAAAAATATGAAAAATCTCGTTCTCTCGATTTCTATAAAGCAAGAACCTTTGGAAATCATCATAAGAAGTTTCTTTTAAATTTGGCACTAGAGAAAGGTTCATTATTTTTAGCAGCTTCGGAAGAGCTTGCAAATTTTGATTGCCACGACTAGAAACCAGTGCCTCTACTTCTTCGCGCCCAACTGTTCCTCTTAAAACATCTACTAAAACTTCGTGACTAATGGTGTTTTTATACTGTAAAAAAACAGGACGTCTAAACATACCACGACCAACAATCACAAACTCGACGTCAACATGAATGGGCGGATAAACTCTATCAAAAAAAGAAATTTCTAAATTCGGCACTAGTAAATCAAACGCAACACGGAGCCGACGAATTAAACCCTCTGAAGCAGCCCCTTCTTGGTGAAGGACATCAAATCGACCGATCGCTGATCTTTGAAGAATCACTTCAATAACGGTCGAGTTCATTCCTGGATTCGTCGCCTTGGATTGATTGCCGCGCACAAGAACAAACTCTCCAATAATACCCCCTTCGTGATGTCTAAACCGAACAGTAGCGCTAAAAGACTCACCGGAAACATAAGGATGGATAAGTAAAGGCATGGCTAGACGATCTTCACGCAACCCCCTCTCTCTTCGTATAACGTAAGCTCTGAAGGTATACATCGAGCTTAATATCTCTCTATAGCCCCGCTCTATTTCTTGAATCGATAAATCTTTTAAAATCACACTTTTGTAAAGGCCCGCTCCCAGCAAATCCTCAACGTCATTGTTGCTTCTTAAAGAAAAGCTTTTAACTCTCTTTCCGAATCGATTTTTTAACTCTAAGGACAGATCTCTTAGCGGACTCTCCAATCCCACCGGCTGAGCCATTTCGATAGCTTGTCGAATCTCTTCTAGGGTTTCACGAATCAGATCATAGTCATTTGAGTCTTCTAAGATTTTATTTTTCTTCTTTAAAAAGTCGTTTAAACGCTCGCCTGTCCCTGTTTTGTAATTTTCTAGGAATCGTAGTGAGTACCCTACAGACACGGAAAAAAAAGGTGTCGGTAAATATCTTGGAGCCACATTTTTTGCGAGATCTCTCAGTGGCACAAATTTATCGCCGAACACGAGGCGAGATCGACTTGTTTTTGATTCGTCTCCAATTTCAAAAACTTTCCGATTCCCCGATTCAGGTAGGTTAGATATGTTCTGTTTAGATACCTCCACCTTGTCATGAAGACGAACTTCAATAAGATCTCGATCCTTTCCGTGAGTGCGAACCGAAATAGGCTGTCTCATTTGAGCCATTTCATTGATGCTTTTGTTCTTTAAAACATTTGGCGACGTAGCCAAAGGAATTTGCAGTTTCTCAGACAATACCTGAATATGAGTTCCTTCTGCTGACAATGGTTGCCCCATGACAACTCCTCGGACAAGAGGCAAATCTATATCCAAGGGCAAACGTTCAATAAATAAAATATGATAGGGATAGACTTTATTTTCACTAACAAGCTGACGGTACTCATTTTCCGATCGAACGACTAAAGGTATTCCCGATCTTCCCTTAACTCTTGTATACTGCTGATAAGCCGGAAGGGCGATGCTCGAGGTACGGTGATCCGATTTGGATTGGACGCCGTCGCCCTGGACTCCCCTCACGCAGATCGAAGCCTGACCAGAGACAGTGAAAAAAATAACCAATAGAGACGCAAAAAGGAACCGTTTTTTGCTCCAACTCACTGAAATCATTTCTAAATCCTTATTAGATGAAATCTCAGTATAGCTATGCAGGACCTGTTCCAGAAATAGGGTCTGGCACCTTTTGCTAATATGGAATGATTAACCCTACGAGGATTCCAAATTCTGACATCGTCGCGGGAACAGAAGAAGAATTAAAAAAAGTAGAAGAAGCTATGATTTCAGGGCGAAGTAGGAAGTTTGCTGAATATTGATAATCTAAGCCTAGTTTTATTCCAATTGTTGCACCTGATGCATCAATAGAAGAGACTTTGTCGCCTTCTCGGCCAATCGTACCGAAGGCAAAACCTGCAGCTCCACCTAAATAGGGAGCCCAGTTTTTATAGACGACATAATTGGGTTCGCTAAACGGAACGATCACAGGGGCGCTACGCAAGTAATACCATCGCCATGTCAGATCCGTGAAGCCAACTCCAGAGGAAATTGGCCCCAATCGCAATCCACGACGATGTTCTAGAGAAACACTCAAATCATCCCTAAGCATTGTATCTACGGAGATTCCAATCACTCCAGGTTCTTCACTTCGATTGACCTCTGTCGATACATCATCGACTACGGCTGTCTTGGCGATTCCCGTTCCACCAAATCCCGCTTTAACTCCAATGTACCAAGTGCGCCCTATAGCAGAAAAAGAAATTAAAACACTTGATACGACAAACAAATTCTTAAGCCACATCTCGAACCTCACTAGTGTTCTCCATAGCAGAAGGTTCTTTAAACGCCGACATGAGATCGAGATCCCCTCTGTCGATCATCTCTTGAAGTTTGCTCACCATGCTGGATAAGTTTAACTCAAGCTCTTCGGGCTTAATTTGTGATCCCCGATTTAAATCATCTGACACGATCGTTCTCATTCTTGGTGGCAAAAGCGGTAAAATGATATCCTTGAGATCTGATCTTAAAGATAAATAGGCCAATATTTCCTCGCTTGATACCCTCCCCAAATAGTTCTCTAAATAAGACTCTTTCCACTGATGAAAGAAGGCCAAAGAGGGCTTCGTGATTTTATAACGATAGACGGAATCCCCTTCCAGATCTTTTAACAAGAGAACTGTCTCTCTTAAAGGCAAGGCGTCGACCAACTTAGGGAACGCCGACTGCATGGATACGGTCAACTCATCGCTTTCATCACCGAAGTATCCAGAAAGGGATCGGTCCATTTCATCAAACTCTGATTCTTTTAAAGTATTTAGTTGAGCTGCTTCTTTAAAAATTTCAGATTTGGCGTCTTTGTCCAGGGTCATCATGTAGCTCATTCTCGCGGTATCACTCATGTAAAGAGAAGCGACGGTACGAAGCTTAGAATTGTTTTCCATCAACACCTGATTGACCGTCTCCACCGGAGCTTCATTTAAATAGGAAAAAGGCTTATAAAGAGCATTGCTTCCTAGATTTAAAGCGGCCATGAGATCCCAATAGACCAAATTTAAGTATTCTAACCTCTGCGCAAGCCCCAAAGAGTTCATTTTCGTAAAGTAAATAACCACTTCTTTGTGATACTTCGCAGGAATGGGCAATCGTCCAATCACTTTTCCTACGGTTTGAGCCAGAAGAGCTGTTTGAATGTAACCCTGATCTCCGGCTTTACACCACTCTCCAATTATAGTTTCAAGTTCGGGAAGAAGCTTCGGCACCACTTCTTGGATTTGACCTGCTACCTTGTCCACTTTTTCTTGTAAGCTCAGTTCTTGAGAGATGGTCTGAGATTGATTGGAGTCTTCAGGACCTCCTCTGCCACCAACGCCATCCTCACCCATTTTATTATTTATATTAACCTCAGGTCCCCCTGAGCCATTAGCCGCATCTTTACCACTCATCACTTTCCACAACATCACACCAAATAATATGGCTATTGCTAAAATGAGCTGTCCTGCTAATCCTTGAAGCTCTTTGAGTTGGTCTAAAAAGGTTGGAGCCGGCTTCTCGTCCACAGCAACAGGTCCCTTAATCGTGTGAATCACACCAACACCAATCTTACCAAATTCCGCAGCCACTCTTTCTTGAAGCCACTTTTCAATTTCCTTTTGGTGCTCTTCCCCTAGAGCCGCTTTTAAACCTACACTAACAGTGACTTTATTCACCACAAAGTTTTCAAAGTAATTCCCCAACCCATTTTTCTCTGAAGCATACTCCTTATAAAGCTGCTCCGGATTTAAAAACCCGATGTCCATATCAGCAATCGGATCTAAATCTGGCTCTTTCTTTTCTACTTTTCTAAGAGTCAAAAAGGCACTGATACTAAATTGTTCCGCCTGAACCTGTGTTGCCAGCTCTTGGGTAAACCTTTGTACAATTAATGACTCTAAGTAGGCTTTAGCTTGTAGCATATCTGCTTGTTGACTCGTTTGAGCCACAGCTGAAAAACTCACTACAAAAATCAGACTTAATAATGTCCTTATTAGAAAGTCTCTTATCACTTAACCACCTGCTGGTTTTCTGTTCCTTGACACTTGCGGCAAATTCAATCTTTTACGCACCTTTGAAGCCATCTCAACCGACCCCTGAAGCTCGGGATTGACATCAATGGCTTTTTCATACCACACCAAACTTTCCTTAAATTCACCCTTAGCAAAATAAATGGAACCTTTCATCGACAGAGCTCTGTCAAATGTCGGATGCTGCACTAAAACATTGTCTATAGCTATGAGAGCCCGTTCGAACTGCTTCATTCTTGCAAATTTCTGAGCCAAAAAAAGTTGATT
>JAGRAG010000242.1 GCA_020435025.1 Bdellovibrionales bacterium
CCCCTCAAAAGCGAGTTCGGTCGGTGCGGTGCTCGCGAAGTGCGCGGCGCTGCCGACCGCCTTGTTTGAGCCTTTTGAGGGGATATTTAGGACTTATAAACCTTCTCAGGGAAATGATCCGCAATAAAAAAGGGGGTCGTTTGAAGGACATACTAGAAGAAGCAGTATTATAACTGATAGACCGTTAAGGCAGTCTTTTGGGCTAACTGTTGAAGGTAGCAATCTTCTTCATCTAGTGGAACTTTCGATATAAGAATGGCTGCAGGAACTTGATTCCAATGTCTTAGGTCTGGCGCTAAAGTGTAATCGATCACGTCATCCGATTTGCCTGCTATGGCGCCGCCAATTCGAATCGATTCGCGACAGCCTTGATCGGATCCTTTGGAAAGGACGCAACCCAATACCCCAAGGCTGGCACCGGCAACAAGGGTAGACGCTCCGTAAACTAAACCCACGGGAACTCGTATCCAGCTTTTTAAATTCAACAAAGGATGATAGTTGGTTTGATAGCGTTGATTCATTTTATCCAGCCAAGGAGAGGTAGGTAAAATAAACCCCGTTTCCGAATGGCAAATAGGAGGGTGTTCTTTCAGTGGCTCCAGTCGATAGTAGCCATTCTCAGTAACGTTAGAAAATCGAAACTTCCAATCTAAACCGGGAAAGGAGCCCAACTTATAAATATGCCAAGGAGTCTTTGATTTGTTTGTCGTTTGATCGAGTTCTTCAATCCGACTGTGGATCCATCTTTTTAGCTCTGGCCACTCAGAAATTTCAGCGGCTCTTCGCCAATAGCTTCTAGCGGTGAAAGGCTCCGAACTACTTTCCCATTGTGTGGCGAGAAGCACGAGATTGATCGGGTCATCCCCAAAATTATAAATATCGGCTCGCTGTTCGTTATAGGCTTTACGCAACTCTATTTCACTCGATTCGAATTGCTTTAAGTTATAGTAAGAGCGGGCTACAAGAAAAGAGAGGAAGGCTCGTTCATAGCTTTCCATAACATAGGAGGTGTTGCTGCCATCAGGTAAAAAAACGGAAGTGACTTCAGCAGTTAGAGAGTACTGTTTATCTTGATACTTCAGTTGGGCAGCCTGTCCTAACTGAATGACTTCATGGTAGCAGGAGAATTCGAATAATTGAGTGATGGTGTTTAATACTTCTAAAGGGCGCTCTCGATCGAGTTGTTCGAGAAAAACTCGGCAAGATGAGGGAGAGTCTTTGTGACTTTGAACAGAGGCAATGGTAGGTGCCGATTGACAAGCAAACAGAAAGGGCAGGATTGAGATAAGAAAAATAATCTGAAACACAGTTCCCCCCTATGTTCTCAGAGACTGTCGCCAAATCTGACCATTTGCCAGCAGCCTCTCTCAGCGTTGAAGATGAGCAAAGGTTGTATTAGATTATTGAGGGCTTTTGGGGTTGGCAAGTGTGACTTTTTTGCTTCAGTGGAAACTCGGATTGTGATCCCTTCCCGTCACGCCTTGACCTTTTTTGCCCCTCAGCATAAACCTAGCTTCATGATGAAAAAAGCCTTTACTGCCATAGTTTTAGCCGCTGGTCAGGGGACGAGAATGAAGTCTCCGCTACCCAAAGTTTTACATCCCGTTGCAGGAATCCCCATGATCTCTCGAGTCATAGGAGCTTTAAAGGAAGCCGGTGCGACAGAAATTCGTGTGGTCGTTGGTCACTCAGAGGAATTAGTTCGCCGTGTGGTCGAGCCTCTCGGGGCAATTTGTTTTCGCCAAACGGAACAAAAGGGAACGGCCGATGCGGTGAAAGCGGCTGAGCCAGAGGATATTCAAGGTCCAGTGCTGATCGTTAATGGTGATCATCCTCTGATAACAGCTCAGGATGTGTTAGATATTTTTGAAGATTTTCATGCAGGGCGTACGGATCTTTCCGTTGTTACAGCAAATGTAAAAAACCCGAAAAGCCTTGGAAGAATCGTTCGAAGTGGCGGCGAGCTTCAGGCTATTGTTGAGGCTAAAGACGCCTCCGCGGAAACATTAAAGATCAAAGAAATCAATGTTGCCATTTACGTTATGATGGCAGAAATTCTTTCGGAGTTTCTTCCTCAAATTAATTCAAACAACGCACAAAAAGAATTTTATCTTACAGACATTGTTGCTCTGGCTAAGGATGCCGGCAAGAATGTCGGGACAATAACGGTTAAAAAACATGTCGCTCATGGAGTGAATAGCCAGGCGGAATTGGCTCAAGCTTCGCGGTTTGCTTTTCACAGAAAAGCAACTCAGCTCATGGATAGTGGTGTGGTTTTTATCGATCCTAAAAACTGCTATGTGGAAGAGTCTGTAGAAATAGGTGAAGCATCAGTGATTTATCCTGGAGTTTATTTAAGAGGAACTACGAAGCTGGGAAAATTCTGTATGATAGAACCCCACGCTGTGATCACCGACTCTCAACTTTCAGACAGTGTCCGTGTTTTAGTGGGGAGTTGTATCGAAGGTACCGTCATGAAAAACCATTCTGAGGCGGGGCCTTATGCACGATTGCGTCCGGGGACAGTTGTCGGAGAAGAGGCAAAAATTGGTAACTTTGTGGAGATGAAAAACACCCATTTTCATAAAGGAGCCAAAGCGGGGCATTTGACGTATTTAGGAGATGCGGAAGTTGGCGAGAACACCAACATTGGTTGCGGAACGATTACTTGTAACTATGCTGTTGATCGGAAGAAATACAAAACGATTATTGGTAAGGATGTTTTTGTTGGAAGTGACACTCAATTTGTAGCACCGATCACAATCGGTGACCATGCTGTTGTGGCTTCAGGGTCTACAATTACTAAAGACGTTCCAGCTTCAGCTTTAGCTGTTGCCCGCGGAAAGCAGTTCATCAAAGAAAATTACAAGCCTAAAGGAACCAGTGCTCCACTTAAAGATAAAGAGCCTTCTTCAGATCAGGGCCAATAAAGGGTTAAAGATATGTGTGGAATTGTCGGGTATACGGGACCTAAGAATCCTAAAGATGTTTTGATTAGTGGTCTTAAAACTTTAGAATATCGGGGCTACGATTCCGCAGGGATCGCCATTTTAGATCAAGGGGAATTCCGTCGCATTCGTGCTGAGGGGAAGTTGATCAACTTAGAAAATAAACTGAGCGATCAGAAGTTTTCTGGGCATTTAGGAATCGGTCATACGAGATGGGCCACTCATGGGGTGCCCAATGAGACCAATGCTCATCCTCATGCAGTCGATGGGGTTTGTATTGTCCATAACGGAATTATTGAAAACTATGCCGACTTAAAAGAAGAACTGAAAAAGAAAGGAACTGTTTTTTCATCTGATACGGACTCAGAGTTAGTGGCCCATCTGATTGCCGATAAGATTCGCCAAGGGCGCTCGCTATTTGATTCGGTGATGGACGTTCTTCCTCGGTTAGAAGGAGCCTATTCGATTCTTGCGGTTTCAAAAGATCATCCAGATGAAATGGTGGCTTTTAAAAATGGTCCTCCCTTAGTGCTCGGTCGTGGAAAAGGTGAGGTGATTATTGCTTCTGACATACAGGCCATCGTTGCTCATACTAAAGAAGTGATCCACTTAGAAGATTTTGAGATTGCCCATATTCAAAACCAACAGTTTCAGATTTTCACTCGAGGAGGCTCTCCGATTCATAGATCTCCAATCACGGTGAGTTGGTCGCCGGAGTTGGTGGAAAAACAGGGCTACCGACACTATATGTTGAAAGAAATTTACGAGCAGCCGAGAGCGGTAGCTGCGGCTTTAGCTCCTCATATCGACTTGCAAAATTTTACTGTACGCTTAAAAGGAGTCGGCTTTTCTCCAAACTCTGAAGAGGAAGAGACACTTGAGTGGTTGGCCAATATCAATAGAGTTTTTATAGTTGCTTGCGGCACAAGCTACTATGCGGGAATGACAGCTAAATATGTGATCGAACGGTTGGCTGAAGTTCCCGTCGAAGTCGATGTCGCAAGCGAGTTTCGCTATAGAAATCCAGTTATTCCTAAAGGATCTTTGGTGGTGGTGATCTCACAAAGTGGTGAAACAGCAGATACCCTAGCGGCGCTTCGTTTGGTTAAAGATAAAGGCATTCCTACACTCAGTATTTGTAATGTCAAAGGCTCCACAATAGATCGCGAATCCCACGGACATTTATACATGAATGCAGGAGTGGAAATTGGAGTTGCAAGTACCAAAGCATTTGTATGTAGCCTAACGGTATTGAATCTTTTTGGAATATCGTTGGCTAAAGCCCATAAAAAACTGAACTTGGAAGATGAGAGTGAGTTGGTTCAGGCATTATTGGCTTCGCCGAGCCAAATGGATACTGTGCTAGCCTACGATAAATTTTTTAGTGAGGCTGCAAAGACGCTTTCAAGGTATCGTGGGTTTTTATATATGGGGCGTGGAGTGAGCTATCCTATAGCGATGGAAGGAGCTTTAAAGCTAAAAGAACTAGCTTATATGCATGCGGAAGGATACGCGGCCGGGGAGATGAAACATGGTCCTCTGGCATTGATTGATCGGACGATGGCCATCGTAATGTTAGCTCCTTCGGATGATCTTTATGAGAAAACAGTTTCTAATTTAGAAGAAGCCAAAGCCCGAGGAGGAGAGATTCTATCCATCGGATCGGGTGAGAATGAGCGACTGAAAGAGCTCAGCTTACACTATTTAGCTCTTCCTAAAGCGTCTTGGTTAGTCAATCCGTTATTAGAAGTTTTGCCTTTGCAGTTGTTGGCTTATCATATTGCTGACTCTTTAGGATACGATGTCGACCAACCT
>JAGRAG010000243.1 GCA_020435025.1 Bdellovibrionales bacterium
AAGGGCCTACAAATGAAGGAGAGGCACCTAAAGTTTCTGCAATTTGATTTTTATACCCTTATTTCTTTTAGTGACAAATCCTGAGAACTTTTTATACCCGGGAAGCTCCACCTCGATGCGATTTCCATAATCTTTGGGGAGAGCAATATATGCAGGAGAGGGCATTTCCCATAAAACACCATTTATATAGACCTTTGCCCCCCTCGGAATCGTTTGAACTAAAAAATCTCGGGCTCCCACCCGGCTGCCAGTAATACTGGCTATATTACGTCTCGCATTTTGAACATCCTCAAGTTTATCCTTAGGAAGTGACTCCATCAGTGCAGAATTCACATTATTTACTAAAAGCCTTCTTCCCGACTGAACGATTCCCAGTTCCGAGCCAATCTCAGTAAAATAAAGGGGAAACAAAATTCCAATAAATGCCATAAATAGTAAAAAGAGACTCCGACCGATCCATCCTGTAACAGATGTCTGATTGGCATACGGATTGTAGTGATGATATCCGTTTTCGTTAAAACTAAAATGATCACTTACATCTTCGGCCTGAACCGTTTCGACATTAGCCTCGTGAAGCAAGCTACTGCCATCAAATTGATCGACATCGATTTCATCACCGTCTAAAGAACGAAAAATCACTTCACCTATACCTGGTTCAGTCTTTTTATCGTTGCCTTTAGATAGTATCTTGTCTTTAAATTCCATTGATAACTTAGAAAACCCTATGAGCTTTTTTCTTAGTTCTGACATCTCTTCACTAAAGACGGAACGAATTAAAACTCGAGATCTCTCCTGAGTAAATCCCGGATACTCTGAACTTAAAATAAAATTTAAGTCCTTATAGGCATCTCCGGCTCTCTGATATCGGGCATCTATGTTTTTTTCTAACAATCTTTTTAGAATTCGTTCAACCGAATCAGGAATTTCTGGAGAACGCTCTTTCACATCTTCATACTTAAAATTTATAATCTTTTCTCTAGCTTCTTCAGGAGACATCTTCGTAAACATTCTCTGTCCACTGAGCATCTCCCAAAATACGATTCCCAAGGAAAAAAGATCCGAGCGATGGTCCACGGGGCGTCCAGCAGCTTGTTCGGGACTCATATAACCAAACTTCCCCATCATATTTTTGTTCGCCGCTTCTGAAGATGCCAAATTAGCTCCGGCCACTCCAAAATCAATCACCTTTACTTCGCCTTCATAGTTAATCATTATATTGTGAGGGCTAATGTCTCGATGAACAATACGAAGGGGGTCTCCGGTATCCGCATCTGTCGCCCTGCGAGCATATTCTAGAGCCAACGCAACACTCGCAGTATAAAACAAACTGTATTTTAGTGGGATAATGGTCTCTTTGTTTCTATACACCTGCAAAAGCTCGTGCAGAGTCTGCCCTTCCACAAAGTCCATAGTAATATAGTGCTGACCATCCACTTCACCAATATCCAACATGGAAACTATGTTATTATGTTTTAACTTGATCGCTAGCCCCGCCTCGGATTCAAAAAGCTCTCGAGTGGTCTTATCAGCTATGTACTCATCTAGAATCTTCTTAATCGCGACAAATCGACCCAATCCTGATGGCGTGATCTGTCGAGCTAGATAAACCTCTCCCCTTCCCCCTTTGCCAATCCGCTCAAAGAGAACATATTTATCTAAAACTTTTGGTTTTACGGCTTCCTTTTTCAAATAAAAAGACTCCTAGTTCTTAATATTTATCGGAGAAAATAGAACCAAGAATTAAGAAAGAATGGGAGAATCAATATCTCTATCCTTAAGTCTGATGACTGCCCATCACAGCAAACAACTAGACCAATGTTTTAGAGGAGCCCAGATGCAAAAAAAGGCCAGGTGTCACCTGGCCTTTTTTACTGATTACTAGAGGTAAAGCTTAATCGTCATCCAGTTCGTCGTCATTGACTGAACCCAAATTGTATTTCTCAACTCGATATCTCATGGAACGAAATGTGATACTCAATAATTTCGCTGCGCGTTTTTTGACACCATCTGAAGCGTGAATCGCTTTAATCAGTAGTTCTTTTTCTATCTGTCCCATAACTTTATCAAGATCGATACCTTCTTCAGTAATTTCAATCTCATGACTCGAAGCCATCTTTCTCGAACCACCAACTGTACTGACCATAGGGGGTAAGCTTTCAGGAAGAATGGTTGCTCCGCCTTCTAGAGCCACCGTGCGTTCGATAATATTTTCGAGTTCACGCACATTCCCTGGATAGCTGTACTTACAGAGGACTTCCATCGCTTCTTGACTGATACGATTGATGTTTTTCCCAATTCTGTCACTGTGCTTTTTCAAAAAGTAGTTTGCTAGTATTGGAATGTCGTCAGGACGATCCCTTAAGCTTGGAGACTCGATATTAATTACATTTAAACGATAATAAAGATCCTGACGAAAATCTCCCTTTTCAATCTCTTCTAAAAGGTTTCTGTTTGTTGCAGAAATAATTCGAACATTTATTGGGGTATCATCGACAGCCCCCACACGACGAATCACCCTTTCTTGAATAGCTCGCAGTAACTTAACCTGTATATTTAGCGACAGCTCCCCTACCTCATCTAAGAAAAGCGTTCCGCCATCTGCAGCTTCAAATAGTCCCTGCTTATCAGCCACAGCACCTGTAAACGACCCTTTCTTATGACCAAACATTTCCGATTCAATAAGATTTTCCGGAATAGCACCACAGTTGACAGGGACAAACGGCTTGTCTTTATAGATACCATTGTAATGAATCGCCTTGGCTATCATCTCTTTTCCCGTTCCACTATCACCAGTAATAAGCACATTGGTTGGAGTTTGAGAAACTCGCTTTATCATCTCGAAAATGTGATGCATTCTTTCCGAGTTACCAACAATTCCGCCAAATCCATTTTCCTTAACGAGCTCTCGCTTTAGGGCTCTATTTTCCAGTTCTAAATTTTTACTCCGAAGCGCATTAGCAATATTGATACGCACTTCATCAATTTTAAAAGGCTTAGTGATATAATCATAAGCTCCCAGTTTCATCGCTTCGACAGCTGACTCGGTCGTTCCAAAGGCCGTTATCAACATAAACAAAATATCTTCGTTCTGTTCACGAACCTTTCGAAGAAGCTCGATTCCCGTTACATTCGGCATCTGTAAATCAGAAATGACCATATCGAAAGACTTCTTAGCCATTATATCTATGGCCTTTTGTCCGTCTTCGACACAGGTCACTTCATAGCCTTCTTTTCGGAGCATGATGTCTAAAAACTCCCTTATGCTCTCTTCATCATCTACGACCAGAATTCTTGATTTCATCATCTCCCCTTTTGTTGTCTTCTCTCTTTCTATGCCGTTACTTTTTCTTGTTCTTCATTCGGCAGTGGATTATCTGCTACTGGAAATTCAATAGTAAAAGTTGTGCCCTGGTAAACCTCACTTTGCACAAAGATAGAAGCGTTGTGACTTTCTAATATCTTATGCGTGATTGCCATTCCAAGTCCAGTCCCCTTAGACTTCGTTGTATGAAAAGGCTCGAAGATTCTTCTTTGGTTTTCAGGAGTCATTCCACACCCATTGTCTTGGATGACCAAAACCACTTTATCCTGCTCATCGTATGACTTAATTTGAAACAGTGGCTCCGAAGTATTCTCTAAAGCGTGAATTCCATTGATGACCATATTCAACAAGGCCTGCTTAAGCTTATCCTTATGACCAAAGATCAATTGCTTTTCTCGAAGCTCTAATTTAGGTTCAAATTCAAAATTAAGCTGTTCATTCACTTTAACTAACTCAATAACTTCTTTTATAACTGCAGATATAGAAACCGGCTCATCCGGAATCGACTCTGGACGAACAAAGAGTAAAAATTCTGAAATTAAAGTATTTAATCTATCGATCTCACGCACCACTATTCGCATCAAACGCAGATCTTCTCCCTTTAGTTCATTGCCTTGAGACAAAAGCTGAATACTTCCACTGATACTGGCCAAAGGATTTCTGATTTCATGTGCGATACCGGCGGCTAACTGTCCAACAGCGGCTAATTTTTCTTTTTGTCTTAGCGAGAATTCTAATCTTTTTAATTCGGTCTGGTCTTGCAGCATATAAACTCTGCCAAGAATAGGGCCAGATCGCTCAGCCAGAACCGAGGCGATGACTTCCAATAAAAGAGTTTCCCCTTTGGAGTTTTCGAAATTGACTTCATATCGCATTCCTTGATCGGAGTCCCCCACAATACCGGAAAGCCCTGGAACTACCTCTGTTAATCTTTGTCCCCGCAACTGATCACTTTCTAAAATTTTCTCAGCAGACTTATTACAAAATGTTATCAACCCCTCCTTGTCCGTGGAAATGATTCCAGACGCAGCATTTTCAATGATTAAGTCATTTAAAGTGGTCAACGTATGGATCTGATCACTTTGCCTTTCAATCTCTACTTCACCGACCTCAATCTGTCGGCTAAACATTCCACTTAACGCTGCAACCGCAAAAAAGGAAATATTATTTAAAACCGTCGAAGCGTATACAGATATTCCAACAATATCAGAACCAAATAAAGTCACCGTATTAAAGACAATGGCCGTCCACAGAGCGAGATAAAAAGCTCCTTGTTTCCCGTAAACGAAACCACACAGTATAATATTTGTTAAAAACAAGAAAACAAATAGCGACTTACCGACTCCCAGGCCAGCTACAAGTGCCGCTATCACTATAGTATCGAAGGTAAACAACAAGGCATTAAACCACCAACTTTGCCCTACTTGTTCCGTAAAAATAACTCCAACAGCATTTATGAAAAAAGTGGCAACTAGCAATAGAAGAATCGGCTGCCATATTGTTGTATTAATAAAATCTACTTGATAGAACTTAAAGAAAAAAATGGAAAGCAATATCATACTCAGTACAGTCAGCCGAATGGCATGAGATATGTCTATTCGACTGACCAAGCTAAATATATCACCAATTTTATGTTTAACATTCCTGTTACTTGAATAATCAATCACTTCCAGTTTAGCCACCGACAGCTCCTGCCAAATTGAATATAGGTAGATACATTGCGACAACTAAGACAGCTATCACACCACCAAGTACAACCATTAGCATTGGCTCAATAATACTCGTAAGAGCATCAGCCGTTGCGTCCACTTCATCCTCATAAAAATCTGCAATTTTTTCTAACATGATATCTAAATTCCCCGTCGCTTCACCGACAGAAATCATTTGAGCCACCATATCGGGAATAATAGGTTCATTACGAAATACTTCTGAAATCGTTCGCCCTCTACCGATCGAATCTTTCGATCGCGAAAGAATTTTTTCCATAACTGTAGATCCACTAACACTAGCAGCTATATCAATCGACTCCATGATACGCACACCAGCAGTTAACATCGTTGCAAGCGTTCTCGAAAACCTGGCAATCGAGCCCTTCAAAATCAGTTCCCCTAAAATAGGAATCTTTAATAGTATTGGGTCAACAGCCTTTCTCCCTTCCTCTGTTTTATAGTACATTAAAAAACCAATAGGGGATCCCACTATGACTGCAACAATTAAATACCAAAATTTGACAAACATATCACTTAGGTTAATAACCATAACTGTCAGCCCAGGAAGTTCTTGACCCGACTCCGCAAACATCCCCACAAAACTTGGAATCACGAAAGTCATAATCGCAGAGATCACAATAACTGAAACAAAGACAATGACCGCAGGATAAGTCATAGCTCCTTTAACTTTCCCCTTTAACTTAACAGACTTTTCTATATATTCCGCAAGACGTATCAGAATCGTATCTAAAACCCCACCTTCTTCCCCGGCAGATACTAGGTTTGTATACATGCTATCAAAAGCTTGTGGATAGGGCTTCATAGCTTCCGCTAACGGACGCCCTGACTTTACAGAGGTAATAACACTATCTAATATAGCATTCAGCGACGGACTTCTCGCACTACCCATCATGGCTTCTAAACTTTGAACAATAGGCACCCCGGCACCAATAAGAACTGAAAACTGTCTCGTAAAAACCTGTAATTCTTTTGGTTTGACCTTTGCTAATTCAGATGGCTTCGGCTTTCGCCCTCGATCCTTTGCACCTAATTTTCCTTGAGGGGCGATCTTAACAGGAATGAGTCTCTGAGCACGAATCTTTACCCTTGCTTCGGATTCCGATTCTGCTTCAACTTCGCCAGTAACATATTTACCGGTTGCGTCTTTTGCATGAAACTCAAAAATGGCCATTTCCTACTAAACTCCCGCCCGCTTTAAAAGCTTATCCAGCTCCTCAGGGTCTGGTGAATACTCAAACGCTGTCTTAATTTCGACTTTTCTTTTCATAATAAGATTAAAAAGAGACTGATTCAGAGTCTGCATTCCGGTCTTCTTCTGATTGACCTGCATAACCCCATAAATCTGATGCAATTTAGCTTCTCGTATCAAGTTGGCAATACCCGGAGTCATTGTCAAAACTTCGGTGGCGATTGCCATTCCATCAACGGTCGCTGGTATCAATCTCTGGCTCAAAACAGCCCGTAAGACCATACTCAGCTGGCTACGAACCCGATCCTGTTGATTTGAAGAAAAGGAACTTACGATACGAGATATCGAATCGACAGCGGAATTTGTGTGTAGTGTTGAAAAAACGAGGTGACCCGTTTCAGCTACAGAAAGGGCGGCCTCCATTGTCTCAGGATCTCGCATTTCACCAATCAAACAAATATCTGGGTCCTGTCTTAAAATATATTTAAGGGCTTTTGAGTAAGATCCGGTATCAACGTTGATCTCTCTTTGATTTACAATACAACTTTTGTGGGTATGAACATACTCAATGGGATCCTCTAACGTCACAATATGGCTACGTCTTTCACGATTAATTTTATCTATAATTGCTGCCAGAGTGGTCGACTTACCACTACCCGTCGGACCGGTAACAAGTACCAGACCATTTGGAAATGCCGAAAAGTCGCCAACAACGTTAGGAAGACCTAAGTTTTCTAAATCTGGAACTCCAAAGGGAATACGACGAAAGACTCCGGACAACATACCCCGTTGAAAAAACAAATTCGCTCGGAATCTTGCAAGGTCTTTTATTCCAAAACTAAAATCAAAGTCTTTACTGTTTTCAAGCTGACTTTTTTGATTGTCTGTCAAAATCGAATAGCAAAGCCTTTGGGTATCAGCCGCTGTTAAATTCCCTGTCTTAACCCTTACGACTCTTCCGTTGATCCGCAGTATCGGTGGACTGCCAGAAACAATGTGCAAATCAGAGGCACCCTGTTTCACTGCGGCCTTTAAAAGTTGATGCAAAGTAATCATAGCAAATCTTCCACAGACGAATTGATCACTTCTTCGACGGAAGTAAGACCTTCTTTAAGTTTTAACAATGCTGCCTGCCTTAAACTTCTTAGCCCACCACTTTTAATGGCACGTCGCTTGAGCTCTAGTGGTGACGCTCCTTCAAAAATACCTTCTTTCACATCTCTTGTAAAACGTAAGACCTCAAAAATTGCGAGCCGACCACTTAAACCTGTGTGATTACAAGCTGAGCACCCTTCGGCCACTCGAGTTCTTGTATACTCAGGGACTTTACTCTCCTCTACTCCAAGCTTAATAAGGGTTTCGGCATTGATCTTTTGCTCGACCGCGCATCGTTCACACAATTTTCGAATGAGCCGCTGCGCAATCACTAGTGATGTCGCCTCGGCCACCATATAAGGCGCAATTCCCATATCTACAAGACGAGTCACCGTCGAAGAAGCGTCGTTCGTGTGAAGGGTGCTAATCACCATATGGCCTGTCGATGCCGCCTTATAAGCAATCTGTGCAGTTTCAAGATCTCGAATCTCACCGACCACAACCACATCAGGATCCTGACGAAGAAAGGATCTTAAGGCTTCGGGAAACCCGAAACCTATATCTGCATTGATCTGAACCTGATTCACTCCATCCAAGTTAAATTCCACGGGATCTTCTGCGGTACTTACATTGGCATCAGGAGCATTTAACTCGGCTATTGAGGAGTAGACCGTCGTGGTTTTTCCACTTCCCGTAGGCCCAGTGATAAGAACCATTCCCTGAGGCCGATGGACTATTTCTTTAAGTGTTTCGTAGTCATCGTTCTCCAAGCCTAACTTGGTCATATCTACCTGTAAATTAGACTTATCGAGCAATCGAAGGACGATTTTTTCCCCAAACAAGGTTGGTAAGATGCTGACACGGAAGTCAACATCGCTGCCGTTTTTCAATCGAACTTTTAAACGCCCATCTTGAGGTCGACGTTTCTCCGCAATATCCAGTTTGCAAAGAATTTTAATACGACTCGAGATCGCGTTTGCCGCTCCAGGAGGCGGCTGAGTTTTCTCAACAAGTTTTCCATCAATACGAAATCTAATTCGAAACCGCTTCTCATAGGGTTCAATATGAATATCAGATGTTTTGGTCTTAATTGCTTCGACTAACATCGCGTTTACAAACTTGATAATGGGTGCTTCGTCAGTTGCCCCCCCATCCACTAGAGTCGCATTACTTTCGGACAGTTGATCATATTGATCGTCCGAATCCTCAAGAGCCGACATAACCGAATCAAGCTTCGTTCCGCCTCCACCGTAATACTTCTCAATAGCTCTATTGATAGCTGCATCCGGAGCCACTACAATTTCAATTTTACAGCGCGTTAGTAAACTCAAATCATCTTTGATAAAAATATTAGAGGGATCGCTAAATGCGACCACCAAATTTCTTCCCGATCGAGAAACTGGAATCACACAATGTTTCTCGCAAACCCGACGCCCTAGCATAGAGATCACCTCAGGTGATATCTCGAAATTGGAAAGATCAATCGTTGGAAACCCATATTGCTGACCCAAAAACTGAGTTAATACCTTCTCATCAATGGCTCCTGATCTAACCAATGCCGAAGTTAGTTTGCCACCATGAGCCTTTTGCTCTTTACGAGCATCCTCAAGTTGGTCCATGTTTATCAAACTTTCTTTAACTAATAACTCACCCAATCTTTTCGGCTTTGACACTTAAATCTCTCTCCTACATTCTTCGTACCAGCATAAGGTAGTCTATTCATCACCAGATCAACTAAAGCTCATATCCTTGCGATGATAATATCGCTCGGTTTTCCACACTTAAGAGCCAAATCTTTACACGCAAATAATATGCTCTTGTGTGAGTCCACCTTATTCTAACCAAGGGTGACGTTTTTTGTAACTAGATTTAGGTCTTGGTTTTTTCTAAAAATCGAATTAAATGTGTTAGTTATAAGGATTTTGTTCTTCAAATCGTGAAGAAAAAAGTCGGCGAGCCATTTGAATGTCAGCTTTGATTTGTTCAACAAGCTCAGAAACCTGTTTAAACTTCTTTTCTTCTCTTAAAAAATGCAATAATTGGACGCGAATATTTTTATTATATAGATTTATTTCTACATCGACTATGTGAGATTCCACGTAAACCCTATGATCATCTTTAAAGGTCGGGCGTTGCCCGATATTGGTGACCGCAAGATAGGACTCTTCGTCCACGAGAACACGGGTCAAATAAACGCCAAACCGAGGCACCAGCTGGTCCTCCGGTAGAATTAAGTTCGCTGTAGGAAATCCAATCTGTCGGCCCCGTTGATCCCCCTGAATCACCTCACCAGCAAGACTAAAAGGTCTACCCAAAAAACCTGTCGCTCTTTCTACGTCACCAATTAAAAGAGCGTGCCGAATTTTAGTACTCGAATAGATGACCTCTGAATCATTTTTTTGAGCTTCCACCACGCGAAATTCAGCCCCTATTTCCCCTACCCATTTTTTTAAATTTTCCACATTGCCCGATCGATCCGCTCCAAAAACAAAATCGTAACCCACAACGACTCCAGCCAGGGGATTCGGAGATAAAATGCAGCTTTCAAAAAATCGTCGAGCAGACCACTTAGACAACTCCTTCGTAAACGGGACAATCAACAATCCATCCACATCCAGATTCTGTAACTGTCGAATCATATCTTCCTCAGAGTAGAGACGCTTTATAAATTTTTCTGGTGCTAATACCTTCACCGGATGAGGCTCAAAAGTCACAATCAGTAAATGGGAATTTAATGACTTAGCCAAATTTTGTGCCTGGCTGATCAGTTTTCTGTGCCCTAAATGAACACCGTCAAAATTGCCAATGGTGACAACCACTGAGGAAAATCGGTTCTTAGCTGCTTCAATGCTACGAAAAACTTGCATAGTAGGTAAAATACCAATTTTTTAGCTGTAACCAATTGAAATCTGATCTCTTTCTTGCTACATAGCGTTAATGTCTTTGGAACGTAAACGGGCTCTTAAATCCTACTTTTTACGCCTTTACAGAAATGTGTGGCGCCGACGCGGCCTATGGCTTCGCGGACTCTTATGTTGGTCCATTGGTCTGGGATTTTTATGGGCGATTCCCAATGAAACCTTCGACACTCGTTTTCGATTACGAGGTCAACAAAACCCTTCCCAAGATATTGTCCTTATTCATATTCAACCATCGGAATGGAGCTCCTTTCTAGAACCTCAAAGAAATTGGTTGCGCCCTATGAAAGAGACTGGATTTGACGATGATTCGTTTTTTTGGTCCTCCCATTTATGGAAAAAAATTCTTTCATCGGTTTTAAGTGATTCACCGGATGCCATCGGAGTTACGTTCTTTTTTGCAGACCTCAATTTAGAAACTCGACGATCTTTACACAAATCAGACATCTTTATGAATCCAAAAGTCTACTATGCGGCAACCAGCGATAAGTTTGGAGAATTAGTGGCCCCTTCACTATCCCGAACTTTTGAGGACAATATTGGGTCCTATGAACTTTTCCCAGACAGTGACGGAGTCGTAAGACGATTCAATTTTATAAGCGATCCTTCAAAACATTTAGTCACTCGAATGTCATCCTTGCGAAGAACTTTGAACGAAGACCCATATTTTCCCGTGGGGTCAAACAGACTGATCAATTACCAAGGCAAAGCAAAGAGTTATAAGTCCTATAGCTTAACAGAGTTACTTTCCGGACAGATTCCTGATGGGGCCTTTAAGAATAAAATTGTCTTAATTGGTGCAAAATCCGCGAGAAGTCACAGTTTTCTAACCCCTCTTGGACAGATGACTCGGGCAGAAGTCCTCGCTCAGATCACCGACAATCAAATAAACAACCTTTGGATCTACCGCCCCCACTGGACTTTTTCAGCAACCATTCTCCTGTTTCTCTTGATTGTCGGAATAATCACTATGAACACATTCCCTCAATCCGTCGCACTAGTTAGCTTGTTTTGGTTGGGTATGGGATGGACAGCCTTTTCCTTTTGGATTTTCGATAGCCACTACATATGGTTACCCATTCTTCCACAACTCGTTCAACTTTCCGTAGTCTATATCATCTTTTTAAGCTATCAGCTGACTATAAGTGACTACCAAAAATGGCAGTTGGAACAAGAGTCCATCTATCATCGAGAGGTTGAAGAACTAAAAAATAACTTCGTAAGTCTCATAAGCCATGACCTTAAAACACCCATTGCTAAAATGCAGGCTATCTGCGATCGAATCTTGTCGCAAAACCCAGATTCCGGATTCTCTTCAGACCTTCTATCTTTGCGTTCAGAAAGTTCAGAACTCCATAGGTATATTCAAACAATACTGCAGATCACTCGAGCTGAATCCAAAGACTTTAAACCCAATAAAGATGCCGCTGACATCAATCGCCTTGTAGAAGAGGTGATCTCAAGGCTTGAATCACTTGCGAAAGAAAAACAGATCACTTTAGAGGTAAAACTAGAACCCCTTTTTCTGATTGAAGTGGACCCTGTCATGATTCGTGAAGTGATTTT
Organism: Bdellovibrionales bacterium; assembly: GCA_020435025.1. Taxonomy (GTDB): domain Bacteria; phylum Bdellovibrionota; class Bdellovibrionia; order Bdellovibrionales; family UBA1609; genus JAGRAG01. The sequence goes on from JAGRAG010000243.1 coordinate 11,821, forward strand.
AAATTTAGTGGAAAATGCTATTAAGTACTCTAAGGAAAATGGACACGTCACCGTAACGACTCAAGAAGTAGATGACTACGTACAAGTCTCTGTTCGAGACAGAGGTATCGGCATTCCGAAATCCGACTTAAAACGGATATTTGAAAAATTTTTTCGTGGCCGTCAAGAAAAGTCTATTATTAAAGGATCGGGTTTAGGGTTGTATTTAGTGAAGTATTTCGTTGAACTCCATAGAGGTCACCTGGAACTGAAAAGTGAAGAAAACCTAGGAACTGAAGTGACTATTTCCCTACCCACATATGAGGAATCGGAGTTGCCTATCGAACCGAGTAGAGGTATCGATAACCAAGCCAATGGATAGAGGTCAGTGCCATGAATAAATTGCAAGTACTTATTGTCGATGATGAAGAAGAACTACGAAGATCTTTGCGATCAGTTCTACAAACCACACTTCCCGAGTATTCTTTTTCTATCTCTGAAGCTGAAAATGGTGAATCAGCCGTCTGCAAAGTCCAATCTGGTGAATTTGACCTTGTCTTAATGGATGTCAGAATGCCAGAAATGGATGGATTAGAGGCCTTGGAGCGTATCAAATCTCACGACCCGAGAACTTTTGTTGTTATCATGACGGCCCATAGTAATCTATCAGATGCCGTTACAGCCATTAAAGGCGGTGCCTACGATTATATCGAAAAACCAGTCGATCCTGACAAACTTGTACAGGTTGTCACGAAAGCACTAGAAACGCAAAAGATGGTCTCCAATTTAACTGTTTCAAACCCCATATTCGATGATGATATTGATTCAAAATTTGTAGGGAACTCTAAGTCGATGCATGAGGTTTTCCACCTTATTAACCGATTGAGTCAAGTCGATACCACAGTTCTCATTCGTGGCGAAAACGGCACAGGTAAAGAATTAGTCTCTCGAGCCATTCATAGCAACTCTCCACGAAAGCATGGAGAGTTTGTGACGATCAACTGTGCGGCTATTCCGGAAAACCTGATGGAAAGTGAGCTTTTCGGACATGAACGAGGAGCTTTTACCGGAGCCTACGAACGTAAGATCGGAAAGTTTCAACTGGCTAATAATGGAACCATTTTCCTCGATGAAATTGGCGAA
>JAGRAG010000244.1 GCA_020435025.1 Bdellovibrionales bacterium
AAATTAAAGGGTTCCGTTTGTCTGCCGTTTAATGACATTTAGTCTAGATAGAGTTCCGTTGGATAAGGAGTTCCAAAACAAGCCGCGCAGAATCCACGTTCACCGGCTTGAACCGAACTCATCAGGCCTTCCATAGAAAGATAGGCTAATGAATCCGCTCCGACAAACTGACAGATCTCATCCACTGATTTTTGGTTGGCTATCAACTGATCTGTCTCAGGAGTATCAACCCCGTAATAACAACTGGCTTTTGTGGGAGGTGCGGCGATCCGCATATGCACTTTCCTGGCGCCAGCGGCTCGAATCAGAGCAATGATCTTTCTGCTCGTGGTTCCGCGAACAATGGAATCGTCAACAATCACCACATCCTTTCCACGAATCAACTCACTTTGGGGGTTCAATTTAATCTTTACTCCAAAGCTACGAATGGACTGACTGGGTTGAATAAAGGTTCGGCCTATGTAGTGATTCCGGATGATACCAAATTCAAAAGGAATGCCGCTTTCTTCGCTATAACCAATCGCTGCCGGAACACCACTATCAGGCACTGGAATCACCATGTCAGCAGAGATAGGATTCTCACGAGCCAGATAGCGACCCATTTCCTTCCGCGATTCGTAGACGCCGATTCCAAAGACTTTCGAGTCAGGTCGAGAAAAGTATACATGTTCGAAAATACAAAAAGCACTCTTCTGCTCTGTCGCAAACCTAACTGAGTGTTCGCCCGTTTCATCCACCCAAAAGATCTCACCTGGTTCAATATCCCGGACAAACTTGGCGCCAATAAGATCGAAAGCGCAAGTTTCAGATGCAATCACCACCGAATGTCCTCCATCATCTAAGGGCCTGTGGCCAATGGATAGGGGGCGAAAGCCTTTAGGGTCTCGAAAAGCGACCAATTTATCTTGGGTCAACAACACTACTGAGTAGGCCCCGTCCATTCTGATAGCTTCTTCTTTGATGCATTCAATAATATCTTGTTTTGGACTTCTGGCAATCAGATGCAAAAAACTTTCAGTGTCATTTGTTCCTTGAAATATAGCGCCTGATTTCTTTAGTTCATCACGAATTCGATCCGAATTAACGACATTGCCGTTATGAGCTATCGCCACAGGACCATTGAACAACTGAGCCGTGAGGGGCTGAGTGTTGGTAAGAGCATTGCCTCCCGTGGTTGAGTATCGGCAGTGGCCAATCCCCATTTCTCCTTTTAAACGAACCAACTCTTCTTCTGGGAAAACTTCTCCAACAAGTCCAAGGCCTTTGTGATGAATGTGCTTGCCATTTTTGCAAGTCACAATTCCTGTTGATTCTTGTCCCCTGTGCTGTTGGGCGTAGAGACCCAAATATGCCATACGTCCGGCTTCAGGGTCTCCATAAACTCCAAATACAGCACACTCCTCATGCCAATGTTTCAAAATGTTTCTCCCATGAGCTTGTCGAACACTTTTGCAGTTCGCTCACTTTGATCCTAAAAATGCCTTCAACCTCAAGATCCTCGCCACCAACTACACCCAGGCGTTGAATTGACCAGCTTTCTTTTGTCATTGATGACCACTCTTTTAAAAGGAGGTCTGGTTCAGGAGTCTCTACAATCACCTCATAGAGAACCTCTCCAAAGCAGGCCGTACTCAAAGATGAATACCTTTCGACTCGATCGCCTAAACTCACTCGAACGCCCATTCCTTGAAGGGACATTTTTGCTAGCGTACCTACGAGGCCAAATTTACCAACAACTCTCGTCGCTGTCACAAACTCTTTACTACCAAGTGATGTCATCGCTTTCGTAAATTGAGCCAGCTCTTTTGGATCGATTTCTCCAAATCCAGCTAGTGCGTCTCCTTCACATTCAGCCATTTGACCATTGAATGTAAGCTGTGAACAGGTCAGGAGAAAGACTTCGTCTCCAGGTTCGGTAAAATGGTCGGCCGGAATCTCGTAAATGGTCTTTCTCAAACCGACAACTCCCGTCGAGGGAGTTGAGGTGACATTTTTATCACCCGTTTCATTATAAAGGCTGACATTACCACTAATAACTGGAGTATCTAAAGACTCACACATTTGGCTCATTGCTTCGACAGCGGCAACAAACTCAGTCATCAATTCTGGCTTTTCTGGATTTCCAAAGTTCAAACAATCCGTAATTGCTAATGGCTCAAACCCTTTAATAGCTAACTGCAGTGCCGGATAAGCCACAGAATCCATCCCTCCTTGGGCAGCATCTAAACGCATCACATACGGACGACATCCAAGAACCAAACCCAAACCCCGCTGGGAGTCGGGCAATCGCAATATTCCGACTGTCTGCGAACAGTCCCAATGAGTTTGGCCGCCCACTCGCTGATCATACTGTTCATAGACCCAATTTTTTCCACCGCCTCGAATATCACTCAAGAGGGTTTTCAAACGTGTCACGACTTCTTGATTTTCATTGCTCCAAGTGATTTCCGCAAGGCTGGGCTTTTGATATTTTGGACTCCAAGGATCATAAGGGCGCTGATACAAAGGGGCGTTTTCTACTAAAATATCAGGATCCATTGAGGCGATCTTCTCTCCGTGCCAAAACAGATCCACCGTTTTTCCAGGCTGAACCTCGCCAATCACGGCAGCATCTAAGTCCCATTTTTCAAATACCTTTTTTAAGGCAGGAAAGTTATCGGGATTGCAAGTCAGAAGCATTCTCTCTTGAGACTCGGAAAGAAGGATCTCTTCGGGTGTGATTCCTTGATCCCGAATCGGCACCTCATCCAAACGCATGACAAATCCCACCCCCGCTTTAGAGGCCATTTCAAATGCTGAACTCGTTAATCCTGCCGCCCCCATGTCTTGAATGGACTCCACCAATCCCTCTTTCATCACTTCTAGACAACTTTCAATAAGTAGTTTCTCGAAAAAAGGATCACCAATCTGGACCGTGGGCTTTTTGCTCTCATCCCCCTCTTCAAAGGACTCACTCGCCATACTGGCCCCATGAACTCCATCACGTCCCGTTTTCGCGCCTACATAGACAACAAACTGCCCAGGCTCCGCACTTTTGGAGGTAAAAACCGCCTCCCCTGGACGAAACAATCCAAGAGCTAGAGCGTTCACCAAAATATTTCCGTTATAACTCGAATTAAACTCCGTCTGCCCCGTCAGCATCGGAACACCAACACAGTTTCCATAAGAAGAAATTCCCTCAACGACACCATCCACTAAGTGGGACATTCGATCGGCCTTGGGCGAACCAAAACAAAGATAATTGGCCAACGCCACTGGGCGTGCGCCCATAGTGAATATGTCACGTAAAATGCCACCCACTCCGGTCGCAGCTCCTTGGACAGGTGAGATAAAGCTGGGATGATTGTGCGACTCCATCTTAAACGCCACCCGCTCACCTTCTCCAAGATCAATCACTCCGGCGTTTTCGCCAAAGCTTTCCAATACTCTCGAATTGCTGGAATAAAACTTTTTAAGATGCACCTTGGAGCTCTTATAACTGCAATGTTCACTCCACAAGGCAGAAAACAAGGCCCACTCCACACCCTCTGGAGGGCGACCTAAAACCTCATTGATTTTCTGGTACTCCTCATTTGAAATTCGGTAGATTTTTAATTTCTGCTGTAAATCCAATTTAGACTCCTAAAAGGTTCTTTATGAAAGCATTGTGCTAAAAAAGTCGACGCCATCTTCACCACCCATCCAGTCAAACATGGCACGTTCCGGATGAGGCATCAGGCCTGCCACATTTTTCTGAGCGTTTAAAACACCTGCAATATCATCCACCGATCCATTCGGGTTTTCATCATAAGTCCACCAGACTTGATCGTTATCCCATAAGGCCTTCCCCTCATCTTGACTGATAAAATAACGACCCTCTCCATGAGCGATGGGAAGTACCGCATGAGATCGACTCTTATAATTTCCCGTCCACTGAGATTGAGTGCTTTGAAGCTTCAAAGAACTCCATTTGTCAATAAACCGGAGCGAGTTATTTTTTAACAAAGCTCCTGGCAACAGACCACTTTCACAAAGAACTTGAAACCCATTACAGATTCCTAAAACAGGAATCCCTTTATCGGCAGCCTCTTGCACGGAACTCATCACCGGACTTTTTGCCGCCAAAGCCCCACATCGAAGATAGTCTCCATAACTGAATCCGCCAGGAAGGACGATTCCCCGATAGGGGCTCAGATCGTAACGATCCTGATACCAAAGCCACTCCGGCTCCAATCCAACTGATTCGACCGCCTGCCAAACATCACGATCACAATTGGTGCCTAAAAAACGAACGATCCTTATTTTTTTACTCCTTCAGGGCCTCGATCTCATAAGTTTCAACCAGAGGATTGTACAAAACAAACTCCGCAACCTCTTTCGCCTTTTTCTGAGCCTCTTCCATAGAGTTGGTGTCAAACTCCAACTCCACAAATCGGCCCACACGACAAGAGTTTAAGGTGATTCCATGATGTTCTAAAGTTTTAGCAACCGCACGACCTTGAGAATCTAAGACTTCTTTTCTCGGTAAAACTCTGACACCTACTTTCATATCTCTTTCTCCCAACGATTTTGCATCCGTCGATGCACCTCTTGATAATACTCTTCTACATTTCCCAAATCGCGACGAAAACGATCTTTATCCATTTTTTCGCCCGTCTTCATATCCCAAAGCCGACAGCTGTCAGGAGTGATCTCATCCCCTAACTGCAACCTGCCATCCGATGTTCGACCAAACTCCAGTTTAAAATCAACTAATTGAATATCCAAAGCTGCAAAGAATTCCGTGAGCAGCTGATCGATCTTTAACGCGGACGATTTCAGTTCGTCCAGCTCCTCTTGTCTGGAGACCACTTTCATCATCAAAGCTTGATCATCGCTCATGAAGGGGTCTGCCAACTCATCGTTTTTGTAGTAAAACTCCACCAAGGGTTGAGCCAGAGGTCGTCCTTCCTCAATTCCAAACTTCTTAGCTGTGGAGCCAGCTAAAATATTTCGAACCACCACTTCAGCAGGAATGATCGTCAATTTTCGACAAACCATTTCCGAATCACTTAAAGAGGCTTGCAAATGGGTTTGTACACCATGTTTTTCTAAATATTTAAAAATTAAGGTTGTCATCCGACAATTTAAAGAGCCTTTGCCTTCGAAAGAGCCCTTTTTCAGAGCATTAAAGGCCGTTAAGCTGTCCTTGTACTCCAGCCATACCAATTCCGACTGATTGGTCACCCGAAAAATTCGCTTGGCTTTTCCTTCATATAAAAATTCCCCTTTTTGGTAGTCCATCTATCC
>JAGRAG010000245.1 GCA_020435025.1 Bdellovibrionales bacterium
TGGCAACCGACATAGCTATTTTGCTGACAGCTTTGCTGAAAGTGCTGATGTTGAGATTGAAAAAGTGAAACGGATCCACCTTGTACGCCTTGAATGTCTCCGGGAAGATTTAAGGCAGCTAAATTGCGGTCCCCTCGATAGTTCGTGCCTGCATACTGAGTGGAACCACCATTGTAAGAAGAACCATTTGAATAGCTTCTAGCAGTGAGGCCTGTAGAGCCGTTTTCATTCATGGTGACTCCACCACTGTTAGGTCGAGAGGCACCCATCAAAGTGCCCGTTGTGCCCTCTTGCGAACCTGTTGCTCCAACTCCGCCATTTCCACCATAAAGTTGCGGTACGCCTCCACTGGGACCTGAAACCAAAAGACCTTCGTTCAATATGGCATTACATAGAGGATCTCCGCTGGCGTCGGCACAGGCTGCTTCAGCATCGGACCGAGAGGCGTATTGAGGTAAACACTCGGGTGCTCCAAGGTTTTGTGTGCACTCGTGAGTCATACTGGAAAGCCAGGTGCAAGCCGGAGAGTTGGCTTGCGTTCCATCTTGACAGAAGGACGTGGATTCAGCTCGTGCGCAAAGAGCTGAGCCAGCACCATCATGACCGCTTTCACAATAGGAAGCAAAAAAGTCGCCACATCCGGCTCCATTAAGATCGGCACTACAAGTGGAAAGGTAGTCATCACGACAACTGACATTTCCCGCATTCGCTGTATCAGCGCAGTCGACCTCACCATCGCCATCTCCCCCAGAACCGTCATCAGAACCATCCCCGCCCGAGCCAGAAGATGACCCTCCGTCTTTGCTGCCATTACTTTTTCCTAGCATGTATCCGCCCGCAAGACCAACGGCCCCAGCGACGATAGCGGCTTTGTTGGCAGCCCAGAAGGCACTTAGAGAGCCGACCCCTAAAGATTTTGCGATAGTTGTATCCGTGGTATTACATTGGGTCATTGACTCTTTGATAAGTGCATAGTCAGCTTTTGCCTTTGTGGGATTTCCTGCAGATGTTGTCGGAACGTCATTATATGCCTGGGTGCAAGTCGATTTACATGTTGTTAATAAGGTCTTGCAGGCCTCATAACCTGCTAATTGATCGGTTCCGGTTGCACTTGCGACCTGTTGTTGGGTTGTAGATCCATCTAAAATACTCTGATTACCTGAAACAGCCGAACCCGCTACAGCTGCGTGTGCAGCCTGTCTCTCTTGAACAAGAGTGGCGATGGCTCCGCACTTTGTGCTAGCTGCTTGAGCAGCTTCCTGACATGCAGGTGCGCCAACACCGTCTGCCATTGCCGTATTGGGTAGACTCATTGCGAATAGAATCGCAATTGGCATTGCATAAAGACTTTCAAAAAATCTGTGCAACATAGAAAATCCTTCCTTTTATCATTTATATTCTGACTTTTCGGTTGTCTTAAATCTAGACTTTAGGATTATTTGCACCAAATTAAGACATTTTTTGAATGGATCTCTGGGAAATCGAAAAAATATGAAAAAACGCAGTAGATTCAATAACGTTATAGTTTTTCTTGGGCAGTGGGTTTAGCTGTTATTGTCGGTCAGGTCCTTTTAAGGGTTTCTTATTTTGGTGAATGTTAAGGGTTTAGAAGCTTACTCTCAAGCGCCCTATTAGGAGAATTATCGATCCCCTTCAAGGGATCTTCGAGAATCATTTTTTTCGGCCGCATTCCCACCTTTGGCGATACCGCAATTAGATGGTAGATACATTCTCAGAAGAGCCTCGTTGGCTTTGTCATAAGGAATGTGATCATAGGTTGTATCATTTCCCCAAGAGTTGATGGTGATAAACCCTTTGCTGTCCCAACCAATAACGGAGATGCAATGGGCTCCATCCAGGCCAGCTCCCGTCTTAATTGAAATCGGTATAGGTAGGTTTTCATTTTTTAAAGCATTTTTTAACTGAGTCACGGGATTGTTTGAAAAAATCGTTTTATCACAATTTGGGATGCCTTTATTCAGCTGTCGACCACGAAGAGCTTCGGCGCGCAAAAGACTTTCGTGAGCACACCGATAGAATTTCTTTGAGATTTGACCGTTTTGCGAGAGTTGCTCTAGCTTTTTTAAAAACTCACGATTGCCCCTTTGAAAAGTGGCAGATAGAGGGGTATTCCTTTTGGGGCAAAACAGATCGTAGGCGTGCTTGCTGGAAATTCCAAATTGCTTATACCAATTAGAGTCTTCACGATCTGGGCGTCGATTGGTTCCTTTGCCATTTCTAGCAAAAAAACCGAGGAACCAGTCTTCCACAATCTCTGAATAAGAAAGATTGGGATCGTATTCGTGATAGCTCTCTTCATTACAGACGCCAACTTGGCTCAATAAGGCTAAGTTCTCATGGGCGAACCACCCTTGATTGATCATTGTATCAAATGACTGTCTTTCACTATACTCACTGTCGCAGAGTTTTTTGGCCATTGAGAGCATCGTGATCCATTGCATAGAAAGACGTCCAGGAATGACTTTGGGCGATCGACTGTAAACCACCTTCATCGTACAGCCCGTGCAAAAGGCATGACAAGTGGAGTAGTTTCCTTGGTTTTGATCTCTCAAGCAAACTTCGGCATCGGGTATTTTAAATGCAGTGGGTTGGCTTTCTGAGTGGGCGTAAATAAAGCTGATAAAACTCTGAAAGAGAGCCAATGCAATAAACGCCATCACATTTGATAGAACTTCACGTTTTGTCAATTTCATAAGTTCCACTTGTTAGTTACTTAAAGTACTTACTTCATATAACCATCGGAATGTAAGTAGAAAAAATCAAAATTTCCTGACCTTTTACAGGTTAGGTATGATGAACGTCCGGATAACTAGAAAAATTTAGCTTTCTGAAAGTCGTTCTTTTAACTGATCTTGCAGCCACAGTGCCGATCGCTTGTCTTTAAAGGGACCCATTAAATACTGACTGCGGGGTTCGTTTTCCATTTGTATTCGTAGGGCCCAACGAGTGGGTCGACCATTGACCTTTGTTGTTGCCTGCAATTCAAATGCGGAGATGCTCTTCCATGGGTAGAGCTTGTAACCCGGAGAGCCGAGAAACATTGTTTTCCTCATGAGACCATCATGATGAGCGATCAGATCTGTTTTTAAAAGGACTGAATACAACTTGTAGATGTTAATGATTAAAATAATTGTGAGAATCACCACGGGCACAGCCATAAATACTGTTCCAAAAATATCTTGAAACCCAAATGTTCCTTTAGGGCCAAGAACTTTTGTGTAACCCATCCAGAGAAAGGCTCCACAGACTGTAATGGCTATCATCGAGCCCAGTAAAGTGACAAAAAGCCCTTGCAGTCGCTTTTGTGGCACAAACGAATATCGAGT
>JAGRAG010000246.1:0-7398 GCA_020435025.1 Bdellovibrionales bacterium
TCATCACGAATTAACGAAGGGACTTAAGAGTTTGCAAGGCGGTTTTAAAGAGTTCTTTTTTATGAGAGTCTTCTAAATCCAAAACCACTTTATGGAGAGAGGCTTCCGCCATTTGATAAGAACACCCCGCCGGAACCCCTAAAACCTCATAAGCATCATAAGACTGACCTTGAAACACAAAGTGAGCGTTGAGAGAACGCGCTCCTGGTGGTTCGCTTTCCACAGTCTTCTTTTCGACTTCTTTAAGGTTATTTGTCGCCACCGGGGTCATTCCAGAAGAGAAGGATCGCCCTCTTCTTTCATTAATCATGGTCGAATGGTTGCGAGAGGAACGAGATCTCCACATGTAAACCATAAGCAACAAAAGTACGACTCCGTTAATAAGTAGGAAATTTTTTATTTCCAAGACCATCCCCTTAAAAGTGTTTCGATTTTCCTAGTTTAACCTATTTTAGCCATTGTCGCGAGTCATTTTGATTTGACCGATGCCCTTACCTCAAGCAATTTAGCATTTCAAAGCTATGGAGGCAGTCATATGGCACAAAACCCTTTTGATAATCAGCAGGTCGTACCCGGTATAAAGAAAATTATTGTTGTCGGCTCCGGCAAAGGGGGGGTTGGAAAATCAACCGTTTCGACGAATTTAGCTTTAGCCCTAAAAAAGTTAGGATTTAAAGTCGGACTCCTCGATGGCGATCTTTATGGTCCTAGTGTTCCCCGTATGTTTGGGGCCCTTCATCAGCGCCCTGCTGTCACAGCTGATCAGAAAATCATTCCAATTGAACGTTATGGACTGAAATTAATGAGTATGGGTTTTCTTGTCGAAGAGGACAATGCTCTTATCTGGCGAGGCCCCATGTTGTTTAAGGCGATTGATCAATTCTTTAAGGATGTCCAGTGGGGAGAGTTAGACTATTTGGTCATTGATCTCCCTCCCGGAACCGGTGACGTTCCTTTAACCATGGCACAGAAGGTTCCCATAAGTGGTGCCGTTACCGTCTGCACTCCTCAAAATCTCGCTCTCATCGATGCCAAAAAAGCCATCGACATGTTTAGGAAAATGGAGGTCCCGATGGTTGGTGTTGTCGAAAATATGGCCTATATGTTGGCCCCAGGAAGCAGTGAAAAGATTCAACTGTTCCCTAAAGGTGAGCTTGATAGCTATTTGGAAAAAGAACAGATTCCGAAAGTGACCCAAGTTCCTTTCAACACCCATGTCTCTATTGCGAGTGAATCCGGAATCCCAACAATGGAGAGCTACCCAGACAGTGAGGAGGGAGCCTCGTTCTTAAGCCTTGCTAAAGCAGTTGTTGAAAAAGTCCCCGTATCATGAATCGTGTTTCACAACCTCTGTCCGTCACCTCCTGCTGGATCTATCCTATTAAATCCTGTGCAGGAGTTTCCGTTGGCCAGATCGATATTCGAAAAAGAGGTCCCGTTGGCGATCGTGAGTGGATGCTGATTGATGAAAGTGGTCAGTTTTTAACACAAAGAACTCTTCCTCAGTTATCCTTGATCCAACCTCGGCTCACAGACGATGCCATTGAGTTAACTGCCGATAGTTTCTCCCCCTACAAAGTTTCAAGAAAAACAAAAGGACAAGAGCGAACGGCCCAAATTTGGGGTGACCAAGTTCTCGTCGAAGAACCCGACCCAGTTGCTTCAGAGTGGTTTTCAGAATTTTTAAAGCAATCGGTTCACCTAGTTAAAATAGGTGATCGCTACAGCAGACCTCTGGCTGAAAAGTGGAAGATTGAAGATGGTGAAAACTCTTTAAGTGACGGCTTTCCTCTTCTGCTCGCCAACGAAACATCCCTTGAAAGTTTAAATAGTGAACTTGAGACACCGATTTCTATGAAGCATTTTCGACCCAACATCACCGTGCGGTCTCCCCTCTCGTTTGAAGAGGAAGATTGGCTAGAGTTACAAAGCTCTGATTCCACTTTCGTTATGACCAAACCCTGCACTCGTTGTGTTATGATCTGCAACAATCCCGAAGAAGGAATCCGAACAAGTAAAAATATATTACATAAGCTCGGAGAGCTTCATCGATTTGAAAACAAAATCACATTTGGCATCAATCTTGTTCCCTTAAAAGACAGCCCGCTTAAAGTGGGCGACACCCTCAAAGTCATCGCTATTCGACAACAACGATAACGTCGTCACTCATCACTCCAGAATTCTTATCTTTAAATCGAACTTTAAAAGTCGTCTTTGGTAATTCAGAATGAACGAGGTATAGGCTAAATATTCGATTGACGCTGTCATAGGACCAATTGGTTCCATCGGTCGAAATATCTACATACTTGTCGGCCTGGTTGCACTTGCCCGGTGATTCCGTTCCAATATCTGCAGCACACCACTGGGCTCCCGCCGGCTCTAATCCAAAACTTTTTAAATGAAAATTGCCATTAACACGTAGGCCATCAGACAACTGACCATTAAAGGACACTGCCGCAGAGATACCAACTGTTAAATGATGAACCCCACTGATCGCTCCATCACTACCGTTACTAAAGTAAACCTTCTTAACTCCCGTGTCGGCGAAATCGCTCATCAGCAAACTGTTATAGGTGTAAACCTTAGTCGTAGAGTTAAACGACCCTCCCGAAGGCATAACAGCAAAACTTGAGGTCGAATCGCAAGCAGCCGAGTCACCCAACTGATCGACGACACAATACCTGAGGTCGGAAGACGCTCCCTCCACATGAAGATCAATATAATCTGATCCCCCAACAAATCGAGTCGCTGAAAGGGACCCACTTTTATAAATCGTCATAATAGGAGTGCCTGGAATGGTCGTATCATTCTGCTCATCATTGGAGCCGTCATCACCTTGTGATGCATCCGTTAAAGTCTGATTTGTTGAACCATCATCCGAGCAAGCCATAAGGTGCCAGCTAAATGCGACAATCAATAGAATAAATACCCGATTTTTAAACTGCATGCTTCCTCCCATTCCCCTCACTAATAGAGCAAATGACATACCCAATCTCCTCATAACGACAGCACCTTTGCCGTCAAGGGATCAACGGCTGTCAAATTTCTAATCAGTTTCTGTGGAGATATCTCCACTCACTTGGTCTCACTTTTGCTTATTTATTCACCAAAAGGAGACTCCATGTCTTTTCTAAAATCACGCCAACGAGCCCTGATAGCTATGACCTTTTCATGGGCGGTATTCTTCCTTCTCGCCCACACCGTCCAACAAGATTACAGATCTCTTTACGTAGAGCTCTTTAATGATGAGTCTCTGAAGTTAGAAATGGATCTCGATGTGGCGGAACAACAGTACTTAGACCTTATACACTCATTTGACAAAGCCACTCGCCAATCGTCTCCAAGAAGCTTTTTAAATTCACTCAAACATTTTCACGTTTTAAATGCGAAGTTATATAGTATTTCCATTGCCGATCGCTCTCTCCGAACAGAGGAGTTAGAAGCTCGTGCTCGTGAGTTAGCTCAAAAAACAGTAAAGCACTTCATCTCGCCATTTAACGAGCAGATAAAAAAAGTCGACGCCTCTATCGACAATGGTTCCCAACGCTCTGTGATAAAGCAGTTTGTAGCTGATTACGATGAATTTCAGCTTATCCACCAAGGCCCCTTTTCTTTGGGGCAAGTAGAACCTTTAACAACCCACATAATTGGTCTTTAAACAATTTGTCCTGATTCAAAAACAAAGTAATATAGGCCCTACTCAAAACTTAAATCGTGAGGAGGGGCGCGATGAAACACATATTCATCTTAATTGGACTATTGGTTCCTATTTCTAGCTTGGCAGCAATTACAGAATCGGAACATCAAGTTAAAATTATAAAAAGACAAATCGATGTCATGGCACTAACACAAAAGTGTCTCAAAGATCTTGAACAAAAGACTTGGGGCTATATTTGTACCGTAAGTTCCGGGGAAGTTGCTTTTGATCTGCCGTTTGAGCCACTTTATAAAACGTCTCAACGGATCTACAAAGAAGAAATCAAAACCCCATTTAGAAGTGTCACTTTTCAATTTTCTGGTCTATTAAAAAGAGGCTTGAATCCCAATAGCGACACCTACATTTCTAATTTTTCCGTTGTCGTTGATAATGATCCGCAAGTTAAAGACCAACCTTCTCAAGCTGACGCCACCCGAGCTATTCAAGGCGTTCTTTCCCGAGTGACTCCTGTTTTATACCTCTACTATCAAGTGATCGAATAAAATACTGGGTACCTGCTTTGAGCAGGTGCCCCGTCTCCCATTGTCTTTTACAGAAACACTTTTCTTATTTTTCCGTATCATATTGAGGAAAGCTGAAAATCTGTTAGACCTTTTAGACTCATTGCGTTATTCTTGAATGGCATACACAAGGAGGACGTATGAAAGTTAACCCGATGGAGTGGCGCAGAGATCCTCCTCCGGAGTAGCGAGGGTTCAAGCGCATAGTAAGATTTCCGTCGAACCACTAACAAAAAGGAGTTCTATTTAAAAAACTCACAATCACATAGGATGACACGTTAGTGATTCCTAACTTTGCTCAAGGCAAACTTACAGAAATGTAAGGACGCAAAACTAAAGGGACGTCGCACAATGCACGTTAGCCAGTTGCCAAAGGTTAATAGGGCCAATGGTTATTTAGAGGGAGTTGGAACCACGGCCCGCCGCGGACGGCGGGTTTTTTTTGCTTTTACTCCGGAATAATCAAAGAAGTTCCCACAAAAATCTCTGATCTATCCGTGATCGAATTGGCTTGAGCAATTTGTGAAATATTGACCTGATACTTTCTTGCAATTGTTGTTAGATTCTCGCCTCGGCGAACGATATGGACTCGCCCTTTAGCTGATACAATAAGCTTTCTACCTGGACGAATTATGGCCCGTCGTTTAAGACGATTCCATTGTCGAAGATCCGAAACAGACACTCCATACGTTCGCGCAATAACCGAGAGATTTTCACCACGACGAACCGTGTGTTTCGCCTGACTCTCCTTTGATGAATATCGACGATGAGTCGCCTTTTTTGTTGAAGACGTTACTTTCTTCTGACTAGCCACTTGACTCGCACCAGCCGAAGAAGAGGCTCCGTAGCGATTAGGAACTTTTAACCGCTGCCCGACACGCAAAAAAGATCGACGCTTTAAATTATTCAAACGACGCAGGGTCGAAATTCTTGTGCGAAACTTATAAGCGATACGAGAGAGAGAATCTCCTCGTCGCACCCGATAAATTTGATAAGTAGGATTGAGCTTTCTTAGCGGAGCATTCGTTTGCGCTAATACCAACTTTTCCTCAGCGAGGGTGCCATATCCAACAGGAACGCGCACGTATACATTGCGAAGTGTTCCGACAGGAATGAAATCACTTCGATAACGAGGATTTAAAGACTTGATATCTTCATATTTTAAACCCATTTCCTGGGCTAACTTATCCATGGAGATCGATTGATTCACTAATACTTTTTCAAACGCTAATGGAGCCTCATACTCAATATCTGTAAATCCGTATCTTTCCGGATTCTTCGCAATCAAAGACACGGCAATAAATTTCGGAACATAGTTTTTTGTTTCACGAGCGAATGGTCTTCTTTTTTGAGCTAACTCCCAAAAATCATCTGTACGATGCATCCGAATAGCCCGTTTAACTCGTCCCTCACCAGTATTATAGGCTGCCAAGGCCAAATACCAATCATCAAACATATTATAAAGAGCGGCTAAATACCTTGCGGCGGCTTCGGTGGAGTGCCAAGGGTCCATACGATCATCTTCATAGTTATCGATGTGTAAACCATAACGACGACCAGTAGCTCCAATAAACTGCCAATACCCGACTGCAGCAGCATGGCTATGAGCCTTCGCATTAAATCCAGACTCTACAAACACAAGGCTAGATATCTCCTCCGGCATGCCGTGCTTTCTCAACACTTCTTTCATTAAAGGAAGATATTTCGTAGATCGACCTAAATATCTTTCCATATGACGGCGTCCGCGCGTCTGGAAGTAGTTAATCCACTGTAAAACTTTTTTGTTAACATCTAATTTTACCGCGCCATATTGAGGAAGTGGTTTATAGGTTTCACTTTCAGCCAACCCAACAGTTTGCGTGCTATTTTCTGACTGAAGGTTTTCTGCGCTCTGGTCCTTACGAGTCAGGTGACTACAACCAATGGTGAAAGAACAAATTAAGGCTAGACTAATCGACGGAATACGTACAAAACTCATTGCTTCTCCTTGTTCTACTATTCTAACCAAGCGAATTCTCTCTGGCAACCGTCTAAAGTCGATCCAATAAAGGATTCTCTACCTCAAACGCCTCTCTTCTCTACCAAGGTCCCATGAATCAAGCCCGTATCATTTTGAAACAAACAAAGACCACATCTCTTTCCGGACGCAGCAAGCCACCTATGTGGCCTACTGCGTCCGGAAGGAGAAGCTGACACCTTTTGTTGATCCCATCGTTATTTTTTTTTAGTATGCGCACAGCTTCAGATTCAAAAAGGAGTCCCCATTGAATAGTGTTCCTATACGGAGTTCAGTATTGAGATGTTCGGTGAAGATTCTCATTTTACTCTTCATCACGGTGCCGTTAGTTACCGATCTTTCAGCCGTCGCCGAACCTAACATAAAGAGAATTTCCGAAGCTTCTCAAAACGCTCCCAATCTCCAGAAAAAATCCGAGAAGGGCGACGACCCCCTAGTCCCTTCAGAAAGCGAATCCCCTCGGCCTCTGCTCAGTCCGCGAGAAAGCCTTTTTTTTAAGGCTATTACTCTCAACTTCCGAAGCCCAAATATGGATTTTGAATTTGAACCTGAAGACTCTAACTTAGATTCTTTGCAATACGACTCCAATAGCTCTTATCTTTTCGGAGTTTCGACCGAAACTCAGTTAGGATATTTCTCATTTGCACTGCCCGTGTACAAAGCGGGTGAACCTGAAGAATCCGACAAGTCAACTTCTCGGGTGATCACAGATGCTTTTGATCTTCGCTATGAGTTAGCCTTAGGCGGACATACTGTGTGGAGAGCAAAATACTTAAAATATAAAGGTTTTTATAAAAAAGAAGCTTCTACTACAGAGATTCTTCGTGATGATATTAATGCTTCCACTATAGAGTTAACAGGATTTTATTATCTTACACCTGAGAGCTTTCCTACAAATCGACAGTCCGACTTAACAAATGGCTTTGCTCAAAAGGGCTCTTCAATGTTCGTATTCGCAAGTCTTTTTCAAAATAGCATTAAAGGAAAAGATCCTCTCGTTGACTCTAAATATGATATTTTTTTGGGAAAAAATAAAGGGTTCACAGAAGTCAATGCCCAAGGTCTATCTGTCGGAGGAGGATATGGATACAACCATCTGGCCAAAAATAATAAACTGAGCCTCGTCGGAATCCTGGGTGCAGGAGGCAACTATCAAACCCGCA
>JAGRAG010000246.1:7408-11735 GCA_020435025.1 Bdellovibrionales bacterium
CGCATTGCACCAAGAAACAAAAGAGACATTCGGGTTGTCCGTTGTTGTTGAGCTTTCAATAACCTACTTATTGCAAAACTCCTGGTACACGGGTCTTGGAGCAAATTATATCACTCAAGCTTCAAATGTCGATGATCTTAGTTTAGTCATCGGTAATATGGATATATTGGTTTACGTTGGAAAAAGATTTTAATTCTTAGGTTTTTCAACAGGTTTCCAAACAACTTTGGGAAATTCTTTAATATCACCATAAAGAATTTCATAAACTAAAAAATTTCTAAGTACGGCTTTGATGTAGTGACTTGTCTCTTCCCACGACAACTCATCGATCCAAATTTCATCTTCAACTTCGGAGCCACGATCAGCAAGTCCAGAGAGCTCATCTCTAGAGTTCAACCACTTTCGCATATTTCCAATTCCTACATTGTAAGCCGCTAAAGCTAAAGGAAAGTGATCATTGTAAGCTCGCAACAGTCGACGTAAATAAGACGACCCAATACGAATATTGAGTTCGGCATCAGTTAGCGACATGCGACTGATGGAATTTTTTAACTTTAACTGACGTGCCACTTCTCTGGCCGTCGGTAACATTAATTGTGTCAACCCCACCGCTCCGGCTGGACTACTAACGCTAGCCCTATAAGTGCTCTCCTGTTTAATTAAAGCAAACATGTAATGCGGATCGATATCATTCTTAGAAGACCAATTGCGAATATAGTCAGAAAACTCCATCGGAAAGGCCAAAGCTACAGAATCCGAAGTTAACAATTTAGGGTCACTATTCCAAGCTTCATAAACAAGGCTTACTGCTTGATAGTGATCAAATGCTTTAGCCCACAGCCGAGAAAATAAAACTTTTTCAATAGGTAGTTGCGGTGATGGCAAAAATCGCAACTCTTCTTGAGCTTCCTCAAACCATCCCGCCTTTAATAAGATTTGAAACCGATTCCAAGTACGGCTCTCGCTTTCGGAAAGCCACAATCGATGTCTCAAATTCACTTTTGTCGATGAATCTAAAAACTTGTCTAAAGAACTCAGTTCAGAAAGAGCCCGCAATCCATAATAGGTCAATGGATAAAGTTCATACAGCTTAACCCCAAAGGTTTCTGCACGTTCACTGTCCATTTTCTGCAACGAACGCCAAAGCCAGTATCTCGCTCTTAAATCAAAACCCGACTTGTCTGTTATGCTTATTAAGCGCTCAAACTTAGCTGCCGCAGAAGAATATTTCTTAAGACGAAAATTAACAAGACCCCAGCGAAAATACCCTTCTAAGGACTCTTCGCTTCCCGAATGTTTTTCAATTAATTTTTCATAAGCCTCTTCTGCTTCCCCATACTTTCCAACCGTATTGGCAGCCTTACCAGTTAACAATAAAGCCTCCGCTTCATCTTTTAACCCCTCTAGCTTATCACTGGCTTGATCAGCCAATAGAAAAGCATCTTCATAATAGCCCCATCCAAAAGCCCCTTTAGCCCAATAGAGGATACGCTCTCCATCTGCCTTTTTAAGCGTTTGAATGGCCTTTCGTCGAATCAAAATCCACTTTCTCTCTTTCTTCCAGGCTAATGAACGGTACACCTGCAACAATTTCGTTGAAGCCCACTGGGACTGATTACTACCTGGATACTTTCGAATCAGCTCAACTCCATCAGTAATTGCCGCCAACCAATCCCCTTTTTTCAAAGACGTGCGAAAACGAGCGACTAACCTTGCTTCTTCTTCGCTCATAGCTAAATCACTAATTAACTTTTCTTCTTCTTTGAGTTCCATTGGATCCTTAGGAACTCCATTTTCCTGAAGATTGTCTTCTCCTACTAAAGCTTCAATCTGTTTGCGAACCGCCCTACTTTCACTCATACGCAAGCTGCGAATCAGATAGGTTTGTGCAAACTCGACCTTACCTTCACTTTTTGCAAGCTCTCCCATGACTTTATAAAGCTCTGACTCTTGATCTTCATCCATCCATCGCTTCATCTGTTGCAATCGATCTATAGTCCGCCACGCACTCTTTGGCGAGCGCAGGGACTCTTTTTTTAAAAGTGCCATGTGCGCCCGAATCACTTCTTTTTGCAAACTCGAACTAAACGGACCTGTGGCCAACCATTGAGAATGACGATCAACTCGCACTAATGTTGTAAGTAAGCGATTCGTACTTCCACCTGGAACATTAATATACTCCTGAACACAACGTAACTCTTCTACCAGAAGCCATGGCTGTAAAATCGCAGATTGACTCCAAATAGATTCGATTAAAGTCAGACACTTTCTCCATTGATAGGACATTCGACTCTTCCGAATGGAGTATAATGTTCGCGGTAATTTATCCGCTGTTACCAAATCTTGCTGTTCGTACATCCAACGAGGAGCTTTAATAGGATCTTTAAAATCTAAAATAATAGGTTTCACTCCACCTAGAGCTTGGCTCGATATCCCTATAGCCAAAATAGAAAGAGCCTTAACAACTGGCATTAGGAACCCGTTCCTTCGTTTACAGAAATTTGCTGTATTGTTTTACTCAAAAGCTGCTCTGATTTACGAATCATACTCTTTAACTGATCTTTTTCCTTTAAAGAACCAACAACTCCATCCGGAGCAAAGCTCAAGATCTCTAACTCCGACATGATTTTACGAATGTCTCCGCCCAACTCTCGCCTTACACTTGGTGGCAATTTCTCAATCAGCTTACTCAACTCTACGTTTGCCCCACCACTTCCACTTAATGCACCTAAAAGAAAATAAAAAATATTAGTCAGCTCTACGCCCACGCCACGCCAATTTCCGGATTCTACGAGCTCATGTACCGCTTTTAATCGCGTCTGAACCACTTTCTCTAAATCTTTTTTCTTTTGACCCCACCCAAACTCGACCCAACCTTTCCATCCTAATAAAATGAAAGAGAGAGCAAAAGCCATTCCCCAAGCGTATAAAACTTCGGAAAAAGAAAATAGCGAGGACTCTTCCCAAACAGCTATCAAGGTTGGACCAGATGGTCCCACTTCTTGGCTCCCCTCTCCCTTTGAAAGAGGTACCGATTCGATAGTTTTCTGTGTCAAATCGGGAGTGACTGTGAAAGTAATGGGAGCCGTGGTCCGAGAGTAGTATTGCCCCTTGTCGGGATCGAAAAAGCTCAAAGACATAGAGGGAATAGTGACTTCTCCCTGTTGGCGAGGAATAAGTAAGACATCAAAGTCTTTAAATGACCTTCCATCTTTAAAAAACTGCGCCTCTTTTTTTGTATCATACAACTCAACTGAAGAAGGTAAGTTCAGCTCAGGCAAATCAACCTGTTTTCCATTTCCTCTTCCAGCAACGCGAATCTTCAGTGTTACAGGTTGATTTGCTGGTACCGTTCCTTTGGCATCCAATTGACTGGAAACCTGAAACTGTCCCACTGCACCTGTAAAATCATTTGGCTTACCAGTCAGTGGCAGCTCCTTTACATTGACCTTAACCGAACGACTCCCTTTAGTTCTTACATAAGACCTTCCAAATCCAAAAGCGCTTCTTTCGGCAACCGTACATTTAGCTTTGTAAGGATCAATCACTGCGACTCCTTCTTTAATTGGAAAGAGAGCATAGGAGGCCAACAGAGCCTTTTGGTAAACGATGCCGTTTACAATCTCATTTTCAAATCGAAGACTAGTTGCAACTTCTATATCCTCTTTCCAAAAGCCTTTAAGACTGGGATACTTTAAAGTGTCGATATCACGAATTGCAGCACGAGTGTAGAGGTACCAACTGGCTGTCACCTGCTCTCCGACAAAAACATCAGTTTTATCGACCTCGACTTGAATAAAAAAAGACTCTCCACTTTCACTCGGCGGAGATCGATATCCTGGGCGAGGACGTCGATTGAGAAGCTGTGAAAAGGCCTCCTCCATTTCCTCAAAGGGATCTTGAGGCTGCTGTAATTGCGGTCGGGAGGGTCTATTTTGACGGGGACGAGCTACATTCTGAGCTCGAACATCGATTGTAATGGGTTTCGTCTTTTTTAATGAACCCTCTACCGCCACATCAATAGCTCCAATTTGTAACTTTCCCTCTTGTGTCGCCACCAGTTGGTAGATGAACGATTTGGTCATTTTTACCGAAAACTGTCCATTTACAAACGTGCTCTGGCTAGAACTAGATGAAGTGGTTCCTAGCAATTCAAACCCTCGCAAATCGGGAAGCCTTGGCTCATTGATCGATACGTTTTTTGATGAAGTCACAGAGACGGTTAGAATGATCGAATCACCCCTTGCTACTTGATTGTTGTCTACATAAGACATCACGTCGACTTCTTCGGCACCCACCTGCCCCACCCAAAGCCATGCAAAAGTAA
>JAGRAG010000247.1:0-4632 GCA_020435025.1 Bdellovibrionales bacterium
TCTTTTTTCTCTTTGTCTCGAAGAGACTCGGGAGTGGTCGGTGAAACATCAGAACTGACATAGGGGATGGCATCGTCCACCTCTTCTTGCTCGAAAGCCTCCTCTTCTAATGTAACATCTGAAGACCCAGTTCCTTCAGGAACCGTCCCGACCTTCTTTTTCTCTTTGTCAGATTTCTTTTTATCCGTTTTTTTCTTATCTTTTTTCTTTTTCCCTTGTCCTTTAACGCCTTTTTTCTTCCCAAATTCTAGCTTGCTGACTTTGGTGTTCTTAGTACCTAGCTGCTTTTTCAGTTGTTCCATCATTTTCTTGTTGAGAGCGACCTGTTTATTGCGAAAAGTCGCTTGGGCCGTTGTCTTTTCTCTTTCCTCTTTGGAGATGGCAAAAGCTTTGGTATCCATTCCTTTGATGTTGGATGTGGAGATTTCTTCATGCTGCTGTGGACTTAAATTCCAGTTGGTGTTTTTCAAAAATTGAAAAAACAGGCCCATAGCAACCGCTAATATAATGATATAGAGTTTAAAATTGCCCTTCATGGGAACCTCCTGATTTTAGGTAAGGCAGGAATTGTGCCGTGATTCACTTTTTAAACTCCTGAAATTACGAAGGTTTTTTAAGTGGCCAAAGAGAGTGATAAATCCAGTGACACTTCTGTAGACGGCCTTTCAAGACTGAGGTAAAACCCTATTATTTTCAATGAGTTAAAGGGGATGAATGCGAGACAATCTAGGTGACCTTATGCGCGAATGGTTGCGAAAGGCCAAAAAAAAGGACTTTCAGGCCTTTGCCAAGCTTCTCACGTTGCTCGAAAGAGGGGGAACAGAGGGACTGACTCTGACTGAGTTGCGTAACCCAGACAAGGCCGCTTTTCGTATTGGAATTACTGGTCCCCCGGGAGCTGGAAAAAGCACGCTGATTGGTCAACTGATTGGTGAACTGAGAAAGCGCCAGCTAACAGTAGGCATATTGGCCGTAGATCCATCCAGCCCCTTCACCCAGGGGGCGATCCTAGGAGATCGAATTCGATATGCCGACCACTTTAATGATCCTGAAGTTTTTATCCGCAGTATAGGTAGTCGTGGCAGCTTAGGAGGACTAAGTGCAGCTGCTTACCTGATGCTTCGGGCGTATGATGTTGTGGGTTTTGATGTCGTACTTATTGAAACCGTTGGCGTTGGGCAGACAGAACTAGAGGTCATGCACGTCGCCGATTTTGTAAGTGTGGTTTTGGTTCCTGAATCAGGAGATGCTATTCAGGCCATGAAGGCGGGGTTGTTAGAGATTGCTGATCAGTTCATTGTTAACAAATCAGATCGGCCGGGAGCCGAAAGTCTAGTTCGTGAATTAGAAGCTTCTCTGCAAATGGGGGGACAGACTCGAGAACAGCGGGTGACAGTCATGCAAACCATTGCCACAGAAGGAGACGGACTTTCTGAGCTTGCCGACTTTTATCTCGTCCAAAAGTCTGCGGGAAAAGCATCACAGAATCGTACAAATCCTGAAAGATTACAGTGGGAAGCGAGAGCCCTATTAAGAGCCCAGTTTGAACAGACCCTAGAAAAGGCCGTGTCTCAAATTCTAACTCCGGATGATCTTTTAAAAGTTATTAAGAAAAACTAAGCATCTAGAATTTATAACGCAAAGCATCAAGAATATCGACCTATGTCCGATAAGCTTTTATTGGAGGGCTAGGTTTGAAGTTAGCTTCAATTAAGCCATTTGTGGGAACTCCTGAAGTGGATATTGAAAGAGAGATTGTCACTCAGGAAGTGCGTCAGCAGCGGAAGTCAGTCACCGCTGTCAACGAAGAGGTGCGTGAAAACGAAGTAGAAACAGGCACTTCTGAACAGGCCCGAGGCGGCTTTCAAAGATTGGCTGAGTTTCAAAAAAAAGAAGGTCAAAAGAAAGTCAGTCACCAGTCTTTCTCCGTCAAAGTGAATAAAGCCTATAAGTACTTAGACATAAAAGAAGAAACTGAGAACAGTCTTGGTTTTGAAATCAATAAAGCCGCGTAGTTAAAAAAAATAATGCAAAGCAACAAAAAGACTAAAGTAATAACGCGACGCGCCGATGAGGCTTGTGACTGCTGAAAAAAACATTTTGTGGGCTGCTACTCTTTTTCCTTCCAAAAGGCGGGAGAAAGGGGTGCTACAATGTCGATACGAATCAACTCCAATAGTGCGGCGATTGCTGCTCGGAGATACATCACTAAAAATGAACGAGATGCGGAACAAGCACTCAGGGCCATCGCTTCCGGTAAGCGAATTGTCTCAGCAAAAGACGATGCCGCCGGATTTGCTATCTCTGAATCTTTACGAGGTCAGCAAAAGGGTGTGAACCAGTCGATGAAAAACGTTCGAATGGCTCAATCTATGATACAAACGGCGGAAGGCAACCTGAATGAGCAGAACAATATATTGATAAGACTGCGGGAACTTGGTGTCAGCTCGGCATCAGACACCATCGGTGACAATGAGAGAGCTTTCATTAATAAAGAAGCCACTCAGCTCATAGCCGAGTTTGACCGAATCTCACAAACGGCTCGGTTTGGAAGTAAACAGCTACTGAATGGCTCTGGAGAAGAGTTCACCTATCAAGTCGGACCCTTCAAAGGTCCAGAAAACACGATTGGTTTTAAATTGGAGGCGGACACTTCGGCGACAGCTGTGGGCATTGATTCCGTGGATCTTTCTGATCAGGATTTGGCACTTGATGCACTTGAAATCATTGATGAAGCGGTTTTAAAAATTGCCGATGCTCGTTCCACATTTGGAGCTGTTCAGTCGCGCTTTCAATACACTTACGATGTGTTAGGAGTTCAAGATGAGAACTTAGATGCGGCGGTCAGCACCATTGCTGATGCCGACATCGCAGAAGAAGTCTCAAAGTTAACCAAAGCTCAAATTCTTCAAGATGCTGGGATTATGGTTTTGGCTCAGGCCAATCAAAACACCAATGGATTGCAAAGACTTTTAAGTTAATCGATTCGTTGATTTTATCGACATTTTTTAGCAAATCGGGCGGGCTCGTGGAGGGAATTTTCCCTCCACTTTTTATTTTTTAACGTTTTCAATCGGCCATCTGTGACCTTGATGGACCATACTTCTAAAAAATTTCAAAAAAATTTTAAAATTTTTAGTGAGTTATTCTCCACACAAGACGCGTTGCGTTTTAGAAAACCTAGACCAAGGGCTAAAGTTTCCTGGACCTAGGCCGAGGAGGAATGTGAACACGTTGGAGCACCTCGAATGTTTCTTTTCAGCAGTCACTGTTTAGAAACCCTTCCGGGTCTGAAGAAGAAGAGTCAGTCACCTCTTTAACTTCAGTTTTCTCCAGCAAAACATGGAATTAATCAGACAGGATGTCCTCGTAATAAAACTCATTGGGACCTAGGAGATTCCTATGACTACGAGTAAGCGCTAACGGAAGAGCTAGTTGGAGGAATAAAAAATGGGCTTAAGAATAAATACAAACCTAGCCTCGGTGAATGCTCAGAGGCAGTTGTCAAAAAACCAAAAAAGATTAGAACACGCGCAAGCGGCTTTAGCATCTGGTAGTCGAATTGTTCATGCATCTGATGATGCTGCCGGTCTGGCGATTTCTGAAAATATCCGTGGGCAAGTCACAGGTATTCGAATGGCAAGAAAAAACGCCTTTAACGCTCAATCTTTGATTCAAGTGAGTGAAGGTGGTCTCAATGAAATCAATAACATCTTAATTCGATTAAGAGAATTAGGTGTGCAAGCGGCCTCGGATACAGTCAGTGATGTAGAGCGCGAATTTTTAAACCAAGAGGCCAGTCAGTTAATTGACGAATCTCAACGTATTGCCGAATCCACTCGCTTTGGTAACAAAGTTCTTCTAGACGGAAGCGGCGAAGAGATGATCTTCCACGTAGGAGCCTTTGGTGGAGAAGAGAACAAAATCTCCGCGAAAGTTGATGCTGATGCAACGACCAGCACTTTAGGAGTCGATAGTTTGAGTGTGGTTTCGAAAGATGATGCCACATCGGCCCTGGAGCAAGTGGACGAGGCGATCGTAAAGTTAGGAAAAATGCGAGCCGATTTCGGTGCAGTTCAATCACGACTTCAAGTGACAGTTAGTAACTTAGATATTCAAAATGAGAATCTAACTGCTGCGAAATCAAGAATCAGTGATGCCGATGTTGCGCACGAAACATCTGAATTGACTTCAGCTAATATTCTTCAAAATGCTGCAATTCAGGTTTTAGCTAGCGCCAATCAAAACGGGAACTCTGCCCTAAGATTGATTGGATAAGTAAATAGGGTCAGATAGAGCTTCTATCTGGCCCCATTTTTAGGCGGCTAAATAATTTAGATAAGTAAAATTGAAGCTTTTATTTTTTTAAGGGATTTAGATTTGAGTAGTAGCCCACATACTATTCTTAAGCCCGCCCAGGGGGAGACCCCTGGGTATTTTTTTGTCTTTTTTTTCAATTGATTTCAGATTTCCTCTCTTAGAAATAAGATGGCCCATACTATGGAATTCATGCTCAAACAGTCCTCGCCCAGCGAAGCAGCCATAAATGTCTGCATCGCAGCTGCGGAACTCCGCGTGAATCCCATAGTATGGGCCATCTTATTTCTAAGAGAGGAAATCTGAAATCAATTG
>JAGRAG010000247.1:4676-6280 GCA_020435025.1 Bdellovibrionales bacterium
AACGCTGAAACGACTTTAAAAAAAGAAGCGATAAAATCCCATAAGATAAAAGGCATCAAAGGAAGAAACGCTACTTCCACTTAAGTAAAAGGGTTTACGAACTTCGGCTCCAATAGCTGAACTACTAAGTAGGTAGTTGACGGCCGCATACGGGGTTAAAGTGAGCCATGTCTCACTTCCAGAACCCACACTGTTTGAGATAGAAACTCTTGTCATTCCACCTCTTCCTCCCAATTCAATATCTAACTTTTTCCCCATTAAAATATGATATCCTAAGCCGCCATCTATATGTATTGCAGTGAGTGTAGAACCTGATTCACTGTGTGTCCAAAAACTTCCACCAGCGACAAAGGCCATCTTTTCACGAAAGGGATGGATGTAGTCGGCACCTAAGACAAACGGATTTGCGCCATCGGCAAAGACCAGTCCGGCACCAAGTTTAACTCCTTTTTGAGAGTACACTCGCGAAACGGCAGCCGCATTGTTAACATAGGCCTTTGGTTTTCTTTTACGTCGCTTTCTTCGTTTCTTTCTTTTCTTTTTTGCAACTTGGAGGGTCTGATCCGATGTTGTGCCTTCAAATAAGCTTTGAGTGGAGATCGTTTCTGCGTGTGTCCAAAACGCTCCTAACATTAAACTCAGTATCAAAACTAACTTCACAATTTTCTCCAAGTAAGTGTTTAATGTTTTTAGTTTTTAGAAAATTTAAGGGAACGTCAACAGCTTCCCTCTAGACTGGTCTAAGGGCGTTTTTCCCTAAGGTCTAATATCGCTAAGTCGAGTCGAGTTTCAGGAGACCTAGACATATATAGGTGTTTGTAAAAGACAAAGGTCTGAATATTCAAACTAAGGTCTAGGTTTTAGTAGACGATGGTCTAGTTTTGCTCGACTCGACTAAGGATTACCTCGACCTAGCCGAAAGGGTTATTAACTAAGCAACAGGACCTAGACGGTTTCTCTAGTTATTAAAGTTGAGTGACTGCTTCTTTAATAGATCAAGCTAAGAAATCATAAAGGTTTTGACCAACGTGTTCAACCCGCACAGGGAAGTGTGCAACGACTTGTGACCTAGTAGGAAAGGCACAAGTTTGAGCCAAATAGGGAAGTTTGAAAAATATAAAGGAGGCCACCATGGCTTTAACAGTAACAACCAACATTCCCTCAATTAAAGCCCAAGGATCAATGAGTCGATCCAGCAGAGAAATTGAGAAAAGTTTTGCCCAACTATCAAGTGGATCAAGAATCACTAAAGCGGCGGATGATGCGGCTGGCTTATCTATCAGTGAAACTTTAAAATCAACTATTCGTGGATATGGTCAAGCTAAACGAAATGCAAATGACGGTATCTCCATGGTTCAAGTGGCTGAAGGTGGATTGGGCGAGATCTCAAATATTTTAACTCGTCTGAGAGAGCTTGGAGTTCAAGCCGCATCTGATACTGTGGGTGTGGATGAAAGAGGCTTTATAGATAAAGAGGTTCAACAGTTAAAATCTGAAGTTCAACGTATTGCTGAAACGACTCGATTTAGTGGAATTCGCTTGCTAGATGGGTCAGGAGAAACATTTGAATTTCAAATTGATATAAACAATGATGCTTTTCAAGA
>JAGRAG010000248.1 GCA_020435025.1 Bdellovibrionales bacterium
TCTTTATTTTTCTTACAGTTATCTAAAGAAGCATAGGGAAAGAAAACGACATCCCCGGAAACTTTAGATCGATCTTTCCATTCTGACAAAAAGCGGGGAGTTATCATTTTTGATACATTCCTAAAAAAACAATTGTAAAGACACCCTTTGTCCTTGCCTTTGCGATAAAGACAATCCACTAGAAGGAGTCCAATTTAACATTTCTGTGTAATGTTCATACATCACACGAAACATAAATACATCAATATGGGCTCCATATGAAGAAAAATTTCCTGTTACCTCTATATCAGACGTCACTTCAGATTTTAAGTACTCTTTATAACGCGCAAACAGTCCGAAAAACCTAAAAAGATAAAGATCGATGCTTCCTCCATAAAACAAAGTGTCAAAGGTATAGCCCAGACGCACTTCTTCTCGATGTTTACTACCTAAATAAAAAAGTAGATTTGTTCCTTGAATCGCCTTGCCGAAAAGACGAATCGTCAATCGCCCTTCCGTAGATCTTAGGTCTTGACCCTGACGGAAAAACTCACCTTCAACGCCAAAAATGGAAGCAAATAGTCCCAACTGGTAGTGCTCTACACCACTGTCCTCATTTAAAACAACTATCCCATCCTCACTGAGTTGATAGGTATCCCTTCCCCCTTTTACGTAAAACTCAAAGAAATTTGCCGGAGAGTTCATAGAAAGCCAAAAATCTTGCGCAGAAAAATTGGATTTTTGAGAAAGCCAATCGGACAAGGTCCAACTGACCTTTTTTTTATTGTCATATTTATCATAGACAATTCCATAGTAATTTTCAGCAGCCATCGTAGTGGAACATGCTAAGACAACAACGACTCCTAAGATCCATCTAGCGATTTTGCAACATAGAGAGGTCATGATAGGGTTCCTTGCTTTTCACAGATTTTTTGTTGAACTTATAAAGTTTTAAAAAGCTATCAGCAGCATTCCGATAATATTAGTAACGAAAGTCAATGCCGTGACCAATGGCTTTCGCTCTTTTTCTTCTTTGGTTAGCTCTCTTTCACCACCACTATAATATTCAGGTCCTAAACTCTTTAACTCTCCAACTGCATCGAGTGTATTTTTGACCTGATTCAGATCTTGAGGAAATCGAACCAACGAGTTCTCTTTAACATCTTGTAAGCTCGTCGCTCGAAGCAATTCCACTTCTACGAAATCCGAATGAACACTGGCAACTTTTCCTTCAGCAAATACCTCTTGATTAATGCTTTCTAAAACTGGCTTTAAGTTCACACTCACAAGTCGGATCAACTGAACTTTATTGCCGACCTCAATTTCAATCCCTTTTCCCGTATAGACTTTAAAATACGTTCGATTCTGACGATCATAAATCGACCGACCAGTAATCTCGTCTTTTAGGACAAATCCCTGATAGGGAAGCGCGTTTATAAATCGGTGCATAAGATTCAAAGAAGAGGGGATCAGCTGATTACTTCTGGGCAAAGAACTCTGCAGAATAATATTCTCTTCCCATACTATCCTTCCGGACTCTCCCTCGTAAAATGACATTGTTAGCTTGTTGTCCCTCAGATAAGTCGTTACAATCAGATGTGAATCTAACAATCTAGATAAAATAACCACATCTGCAGGACTTAGCGATCCCCGAGACTGAAACACCCCTTTTGAAACCAAAAAGTTTTTACTGGCGACCAAAAATCTCTTTTTTTCTGTCAGAAGTTCTCGAATCTGCCACCAAGCTTCATCTGCTGAGTCTTGAAACTCCACAGGAGTCATAAGTGGAAATACAACGACTCGACGGTACAAAGAGATCTCCATTTGTGCCTGTGCACCCCATGAAGTTCCAAATATTGCGAAGAAAAGTAAGAGCCATTTCGAAAACATGCTTTTATTTTATAGGAATCTCAAACCAAAAGACACTTAGACCAGTCTAAAGCCTGCGATCACCACTCAATATTCTCTTTCGGCAAAGCCATCCATTGAGCCAATTTTGGATAGTTTTTTGGTCTAGGTTCACACTGTTTCTTATAGTTAAGCAAGCCAGTCATACCGCAAACGAACGCATCAAAAGCGTGACTATTATCGATCATCAGTCGAATGTCCTGTACGTAGAGAAAGGCCGTATCTCTTTTAATAAGTGAGTCCAGTATTTTAGACCTGGCTTCGCGACCGTCTATAGCATGTTTATGAAATCTCAATAGATTTTTCGAAACTCCTAAAGAGCGTCCTATACGCCATAAAGCCGCTTTAGTGAAAACTTCAATTACAGGAAGAGACGTCTGCTTTTGCAAAAACTGCCAACGCGCTGTCAGCGGAGCTAAATTGGATCCCAACCCATGCCCTGGATCAAATTTTTCTTCAAGCAGATGGGTCACAAAATAGTCAACACATCGCTCAGTATAGGGCGTCAGAACCCTTTTCGGCTTTAACTTTTTATTGATTTCTGAATACTGATCTCGCAACCACTGGACTTCCTTTTGACGACACCTTTCGACTCCTGGACACTTCAAGCGACATCTCAAACAAACAGGCAATTGTACAGGAACATTCACGTAAAGGGAGTGAGATGACTTAGATACTTCCTTGATCGTTTCCATAAGCCACTCATCGGAAGTCATCTCTTGGCTACGACTGATATTTTCAAAAAGATGCCTAAGAAAAACCTTATTCTCTAAAGGAAAGTATTCAATTACTGTCAAGCAAGACTTCGTCGTCTTTCCGCCCCCAAGAGAAAGTCCAATAAATTTAATCGACTTAAGTGGCGGATGTTTCAAGGAGTGATCTCCATGTCCCCCTTTTATTTTACTGGATGTGCGGGTAGTACTTGAAATCCGTTTTTTTCGCATGCTTGTACAACCCCGTCCCTTTTATTTTCGTCGCACCAAACGAGAACACATCCACCACCACCAGCTCCACATATCTTAACAGCTTCCGCCCCAGCCTGCAAAGCCAGCTCATTTAATTGTTCAATCTCTGGGCTGACAAATGAAGCACAGAGAGCTGTCCTCGCCTTATATTCTCTGCGAAACAGTTCTGGTAAAGAGCCCCAATTCTGCCCCTCGCACTCCCGGGCCACTTCTTTAGAAATTTGAGCAATTTCTTTTAAACACTCTAAAGTATGTCGATCTCCGGAAATAGACTTTTGCAAGACCTCCCAGTTATTGATACCCGAATGATGGGCTTTTCCCGTATAAACTAGTAAAAGTTTCTTTTGCATTGAATCCAAATTTACATCTAAAAGCTTTTGCCTAGGACCCTCAACTGAATACTCAATAACACTCAATCCTGGACGTGCTGCAGGAAAGTAATCTTGTGTCCCAGTTGGGGTCCGTAATATCTTTGCTTCAATATTTGACGAAAGCAAAACCATCTCTGACACCGACAACTTTTGTTTCTGCCAAGCACTAAACGCTTTCAAAATAGAAATGCATAGACTTGAACTGCCGCCGAGACCGCCGCCTACTGGACTTTGAGACCAGGTCTTCAATCGAAAACCCTGTCCCACATCCCAATACTCTATATGAGGTTTAATCAGTGTTAATTGTTTTTCATCACACCGAAGTAGATCTCGACGTGAAGCAAACACTTTTCGATAACCTAAATCTGAAATTTCAAGCTCAATTTCATCTTGATTTTTCGGGGTCAACTCCACACCCGTAAAAATAGAAATGGACAGATTGACCGTTTCACAATTCCCAACCAACAAATACAAGGGCCAACAATCCAACGTTCCGCCACTCAGGTCAACTCTTGTTGGCGATTGGACCTTTATAACTTGCTCTTTCATCACATCCTACCAATTTTACTTCGACTGCTGACTTGGCACTTGAAATAGCTTCTGAATTTCTTTAACCCTGTCTTCGCTCAATCTGTATATCAAATTTCTATCAGTTCCAACTGCAAAAACATAGCCATTGTGAGGTTGCCCAATGGACAGGGACCACTCCTCTGACTTCGTCTGACCTTCCTTCCCTCGAATTAAACTCATCTTGATCACGAGCTGTGGCATCTCCAATCCAAATAACGCCTTGTGCTTCTTGTCGGCATCATCAACAACGATATTCATCGCTTTTAGGTTTCCTATAGAATCGATAATCGGAGCCACATCCCATTTCGGTTTCTCATGAGCAGCTCCAACAAGTTGCTGCCATTGACCATTACTTTTTTTAAAAAGAAACTCATCACCATTCGGCAAATTTATATTTAAACCTAAAACCTCTAACGAACCGCTCATGTAAGGGAATATTTCTCTGCTTCTAATTTGCGAAACTATTGGATTAACGTATTTCTCCCACATAGACGTTCCCACTAAAACCTCACTTTCCCTAAGTAAAAATCTTCCCTCCCCCATAGCAGCTTTATCACCGACAATGATCGTTTTTACGCTTCCACTACTATGGAGCATAGTTATCGACTTTTCACTTTCCTCTAATCCCAAGTCCGCAAGGTCTGTCGATGGATCAACAGATACAAATCGTTCCCGTAACATTCCGTCTACATAAAAAGCAACTTGTGTTCGATCTGCCCTATCGACGATAGGCTCCAACAATTTCCAAGTCCCATTCTCCGTTCTTTGAATCTTTACCCTCTTATCTCTATTATCTATCGTCACTCTTTCTATATCATTGAAATCCCAACCACCAAACACTAGCTCTTCAATCGAATGATCTCTTTGCTCTTCAACTAAACGAAAGTAATCAACGACTGCAAAGGCCACAATGCCTGAAACAATGAGTGCGAAAATAAGATTCTTGGAAGTGAACTTCAATCTCCCCTCCTTTTAAACCACAATACTAGTGACAAAATCATAAAAAATAAGGGAATAAACACGCCGATAGAAACAATAAAGAAATGAGAGATCGAAGTTATCACCAATTGTGTCCCTGCCGGCTTTCTCGGTCTCAAGCTTATAAGATCTTCTTCTTTGAGCAAGTAGCTAAAAGCATTCATAGCTAAATCTCGGTTAACTCCCTGTAAGAGAACATTATTTGTCAAAAAATCACTATCTCCAAACACCACCGCTGAGAATCTTTTTGCCTTCTCACCACCGATATTTGAATCACTGTATTTTTTCTTTCCATCAACTATCTTCTCTTCTCCCGTAAGAGCACCCGAAACCACTATCCCCATAGAGAAAGTTCCTCGATCACCGGGGTGGTTTGCATACTTCAAATCATTGACGACATAACTACTCGGAGGCGAAAATACCAACTCGTCAAAACTCAGGTTCTTTGGAGCATCCATAGCTTTTTGAACAACACTTACGAGATCAAATAGAGAAACATCTTTCTGATTAGCGAAACTCTCGGTTATCTGATTTTCCGTTCCATACTCGAAACCTAAAGATGAGGCAGCACCTCTCCCTGCTATATTTATACGATCATTTAAAATAAAGTTGTTTTTGTACTCGATTCCAAAAACTCGGGTGATTAAGGGCACCGTATGCCCCACCCCAGGATCTGCTGCGATAAAAATCTTTCCTCCAGATCGTGCGTAGTTCAATATAGATTGAATTTCGTCCGGAAAAAAAGAGCGTTGAGGCCCAACAATAGCAAGTGCGTCCGCATCCTCGGGAACCTGACCTCCCCCTTCTAAAAGATTGATCTCACGAACATCGATAGAGGTCTGTTTAAGTCCTTCAACTAGATCCGAAATAGAGCTTTCTTCCTGCCCATCGGTAGCTCGCTCTCCATGACCCATAACAAAATAGAGTTTTTTTGTAGCCTTTCTTGTGGCTCGAATGATAGCGCTAGAAATCTGCACCTCAGTATAAGGTTGTACAACCTGTATACGCTTGTCCTTGTATTCGACTAGAACCAAAGGATTCGCCGGGTTTCTGATTTCACTGAGATACTGTTGCGTGAGAATCTTGTCCACGTAGGCATCAACAGATCGTACTTTTATAAAACTTGACTCTTGACTGTAAAGCCTAAGTAAATCAACGATACTATCTTTGGCTGGCTTGAACTTTATCCCCTCATAAAAAACAAAAACTTTCATTTCTGAATCAATCCCTCTCAAAACCTTTTGAGTTTGAGGAGAAAGAGAATTTAGCTTTTCTTGAGACCAGTCTAATTTATAGTCATAGCGAACTGAAAAATAGTTCACCGCGATCGCTGCGACAACAGCCAACAACAGTGAAACCCCCATGTTCATTCCATGTTTTGTTGTCTTCAATGTGAGGAAGTTTGCATAAAACTTAATATCGATCATGACTGCAACAAATGAAAACAACAACAATAAAAATAAGGGAATGGCTAAAAGATCAACCCATCCCCCAATAATATATCGAATAGATACCAAAACTATCAAAGTAAATGCTGAAGCGGCCCATGCCAGTTTTCCAAAACGACTCATTTCATCTCCAGCGACTCGACTCGATGACTCTTTCTGCAAAGTAAACAAAAAGGGCTGTTAGACTAAGCAAATAGACTATAGAGCTCAGTGCTACCCCACCTTTAAGAAAGTGGGTAAAGTGTACTCCTAATGAGATCTGTTCGAAAACTTTAACCATCCATTCAGAACTCATCTGCTGAAGCTCTTTACCCAAATTCCAGAAAACAATATTTGCACAGACTCCTAAAATCACGGCGACAATGGGTGACTCAGTCAAAGATGAAAAAAATAGGCCAACGGCAGTATAAAGACCCGTTACCAAAAGCAAGCCAATGTACGAGCTAGCTAACGGTCCTATTGGAAAGTCACCCAAAAAAAGCGCCAAACCAGGAAACATCAAAGAAATGAGTAACACCACAAGTCCAGAAAAATATCCCCCAATGAACTTGCCTACTGTAATCTCGGCAGAGGTCACAGGGCTTGTTAACAACAGTCCAAGTGTTTCTTTCTTTTTTTCTTCTGCTACAAGTTTCATAGTCAAAGCCGGTATCAAAACGACTAAAATAAAATTTACGAAATCAAGATGTCCGGCAAAAACTGCATAATGAATATTGTACTCATACCCACTCACCGCCTCTGTCATATTGTTCATGGAGCGACCAGCAAATAACAAAAGAGATCGAATGAAGTTATAACTCCACATAAGGGAACAAACGGACATTAAGGAAAAAAACATCGGAGTTTTTACAATCCCTAAAAACTCTTTTCTTCCGATAGCCAAAGCCAATTTCATGACGGATTCTCCTTAGACGTCAATTGCAGAAATACTTGCTCAAGATCCATCTGACTTCTAACATGAAACTCTACCAGTCCCGCATTTAACTGAACGATCTTTGAACTAATTTGCTCGAGGTCTTCTTTTCCAGAGGGAAGTTCAACAATAATTTGATCTGCAGTCTTGTTTACTGACATATTCAGATCCATTTTTTTTAAGTCAGCAACAACCTGATCTTGATTACGCAATACCTTAATAAAAACCTGCTGTTTTCCCATGATATTTTTTTGAAGATTCTCTATAGAGTCTTCGGCAATGATTCTTCCCTGGTCGATGATGATCGCCCGATCACAGGTCGCCTGAACTTCAGACAAAATATGGGTAGAAAGAACAACAGTGTACTTTCCCTTGAAACTTAAAAGAAGTTCACGAATCTGACTGACTTGTTTGGGATCCAGCCCAACAGTAGGTTCATCTAATATCAATATATCCGGTTGTGACACCAAAGCTTGGGAAATCCCCACTCTCTGCCGAAAGCCCTTAGAAAGATGTGGAATGTAACGTCCCCTAACTGCAAGCAATGAGGTCGCTTCAAGCGCCATATAAACATTTTCGGCAATATTCTTTTCTGGAACTCGGGCCAATTTGGCTACATAGACCAAATAATCCTCCACAACCATATCCTCATAAAGAGGAGGAAATTCCGGCAAAAATCCTATTTTTTTTTTGGTCTCTAAGGGGTGGTCAAAAGTGTCTAATCCATCAACAAGCACTTGGCCAGAACTCGCCGCTAACATGCCTGTAACGATTTTCATAGTCGTTGACTTCCCGGCGCCGTTAGGGCCCAAAAACCCAACCACTTCTCCTTTTTTTACTTCAAAATTCAGGTTCTCAATAGCAACACGTTCCCCGTAATTTTTCGATAAGTTTTTTACGGTAATCACGTCTATCTCCCAGTACAATGTAATACGAACTGAACCATCAATTTATACTACGACTTAGGTCTCACAATGACAACCATACGCTGATAATGCGCTGTACATATAAGTCGCAGCTACTCTATCACCATGGTTCTATTTCGCTCTTGCCGAACCGTAACTCTTCCGAGGCGGTCTCCTTTAATCGGTTGGACATGCCGACATTCAGTGATGATGAGATCCATCCGCTGCCCAATATGCTGATCATATTTGGACCCCAAGGTCTTTTTTAAAAAGAATAAAAATAGCTTTTTTTCTTCTTGAGAGCTAAAAATACGATGTCGATCTTTAAAGACAATACCATGTGCACTTGGCCGATCACGTAAATGCACCCAAAGATCCCAAGGCTTGGCCTTTCGCAAAAGCGATAGATTATCTTTAGCACTGTTGCCCACAAAAATACGTGCGGTCTCATCTAACCTGAAGGTCTTTCCTCCCACTTCTTTGACTGGAAGCCTCCGCACCACCTCCGATGGGTTCTTTTTAACCTTCTTTCTAATACTATTTTTCGGAAGCTCCCCTTCGAGTTGAGACTGTATCTCCTTTATTTTCTCTTCCAATCGAAGAATCTTGGACTCATTTTTTTTTGCTTGCTCATATGCTTTTTCTCTGTTCTCAAGGACTGTTATTTTAGCATCAATATATCCACCATAATCCTCTTTCAGAAGACTTAAAGAATCTACTTTTTGAAGCTCTTCCGCCACCTTTCTCCACTTTAAGGACTTTCGCGACTCTAAGTCCTCACGCATTTTCTGCAATTGCCTCTTTAACCTTTTTCGACTGGCTTCAAAATCTTGCTTTGAAAGCTCTTTTTTTTGTATTTCCCTAGGGTTCTTATATAACTCCGAATAAAGTTGATGAAAAGATCTGCATTTGACTGATTCAAATTCTGAATGGAAAGGCACTAATTCTTGTATCGGATACCAACTGACTCTTTTAGAACCTTTTGAAAAAATCAAATTGCTTCCATGCGGGAACAATCGAAATTCAATCTCACCATCGTCAGCAACAACGAGCCTAAGACATCGCCCTTGACTGGCCTCAAAACCAACATTTGTAATTTTTTGCTGTTTGAGATGAGCATCGAAAAATAAAGTGAGAGGCTTTTTAATTTTGGGAAACTTCAATGGCAGTGTCTCTATTGGAATTAAATAGGGACGCGCCTTATTCATAGAGCCCAAACACCAGATTATTTTCTCTCCCGACCAAAGTCCCAAAGCAAAATCATCTTTATAGAGATGAAATCGAGTGAGTTCGTAGCCTTGATACGTCGACAGTTCTTCGGCTAAAGCCTGGACTTCTAGTTGATTCATTCCTAACATTTCACTCTCCAGCCCTCTCAAGGTCTTAATTTTACATTGAAATCTAAATACTCAAAATAATTTTCCGAAAAAAATAGTATGAATAACGAAATTGACACCTTATATGAGTATTTTGAGCATCATCTGTTTTCAGCAGACATCGAAGATGAGACAGAAGAGAGATTTGTTATTCGAGTTATCGAAAAGTATGTAACGTCACTTCTCCGCCAAGGTTTTATTTTGTCTGATCATTCTGATGAAATTCGCGATGACCTTCAAGAAGAGGTCTATGGGATGCTGAAAGCAAAAACATATGGATATTTTAGTATCGGCGACTTTCGACGCGCCATGAGGCAAAAAACCAACTGATCTCCCCCACCCCGACCAGAATCAGAAAACTATAAAACAAACCAAAACCTTAAACTTTCAAAACCCGCACCCTCTCATTGCCAACGACTTCCTTCAGAAAATTTGTTAGCCTTGAATGTCCCCTCAAAAGCGAGTTCGGTCGG
>JAGRAG010000249.1 GCA_020435025.1 Bdellovibrionales bacterium
CTTTTGAGCAAGGTTGAGGAGTTACAAATCTTCCTAAGTAAATGATCCGCAGTTAAAGAAGGAATTCAAAACGCGAAAAAGAGGGATTTGTTCTCAGATTACTGGACTATGAATTTGGAAAAATAGACGTTTTTAACCACACCTATTTTAAGATGCGAGTTGACCGCTCCAATAATTTCATTTTTCAAATGAAGTTTGCCCTGGACCGTTTCTAGCTCAAAAAATTTCTTACGACTAAAGACTCTCATGATGGCATCACGAGGCTCTGCCCCTAACGAGGCAACTTCCTCAAAACCCTCTTCATCCAACATTTCCAAGTTTACTTCCACACGAATCAAACGTCTAGGCAATCCATCTAAGTTTGTATTAAACTCTGGCATCGTAAAGACCACTGCGTGCTCTTGAAGTTTCTTTCGAAACTCGACCAGTTCTTTGTTCAGTTCTTCTTCGGTGACAATAGGAGATTTGTACCCAATCGTTGATGTGAAAGCGAGAAAGGCTCCTCCACCCATAACCACGAGATTAACGACCGCAAAGACAATCCCTAAGAGTTTTCCGAGATCTTTCTTTTCTTTTTTTACTTCTGCTTGTTCATCAGCCATATCTCTCTCCAAAGGTCTTATCGGACAAGAGACTAGCGATTTAAATATTTCCGTTATTTTCCTTTCTGATTTTTATTGATGCGCATAGTTATTCTAAAAGGCCCGCATCTGCATGTATCAAGATGATTCAAGTAGGCGAGAAATTACAGGAAATCAGGGTTGTCTTGACTTATTGGTTCAAAATTTAAGTATAATATAGTCATATGAAAACGCCTAAATTTGTACTGACTTTGATTTGCTTAATTGCTTCTGGGATGGCCTTTGCCGAAATGGGTTTACCAGTTGCCCCGGTATCTATGAGTACAGAAGAAGCCAGTGAAGTGAAAGCAGAACTTCCCCCAAAGGGCCTCGTTCCTTCTGTTGTTTTACAGCTCAGTAGCGGTCCCATCTTTTCTCAGTATGCCTTTGTAGCCGATAAAAGTCGTCGAACTTTGACCATCTGGCAAAATATTGGTGGCAAACTAGAGTTTATTGAAGCTCATCCCATAGACTACGGAAAGATGCCAGGTGACAAAAAAGTATCCGGAGACTTTAAAACTCCAGAGGGAATCTATTTTTTTCAAAAGCAGCTTCATGGTCCGGAGCTGAACTTTGATGAGTATGGGTCCTATGCCTTTACTCTCAACTACCCAAACCATTTTGATAGTTTAGAAAACAAAACGGGCTATGGTATTTGGCTCCATGGAATTCCCGACAACAAAACGCTAAGTCGTGGTTCGCGAGGTTGTGTCGTTGTTCGTAACAATATTATAAAACACGTCGGACAATATATTAATCTTGAACAGACCCCAATGATTGTGGCCAATGAAGTGAAATACGTGAGCAAAGAAGAACTAGAAAAAAAGCGTCTGATGGTCCAAACTTGGCTGCAGTCATGGGTTAGTAGTTGGCAATCGAAAGACCTTGATACTTACATGGGATATTATGCTGAGGATTTCAAATCTGAAAATTTTAATAAAAAACGCTGGCACAATCACAAAAAATATCTCGCTAAAAAGTATGAGTTTATTTCTGTGAGCGCCCGCCAACCCATAATTTTGAGTTACGGTTCTGAAGTGGTTGTCCGATTTGTTCAGGATTATCGTTCCGACCAACATATAGATATTGGTCAAAAGAACCTTTATATCTCATGGAATCAGTCGAGTAACGATTTTAAAATTAAGGGCGAAGAGTGGGCCGCGCTTAAAAGCGAATTGGTTGCCTTACTACAAAAAGATAAGGACAAAGACAAAAATATCGCTCAATAAAATAGAGCGATATTTACTCACAAAAGCTTCTTAATTTTCTTTTCTTAGAAATTAGAATTGAATCCAGATCCACCGTTATAGGAATCGCTATTGGGATGTTGGTATCCCATATCTGAAGTTGGTCCATTCGAGTAGGACTCTTCATCTTCAGAGTTATCATCTTCTAAAGTCACCATCTGTGCTTTACTTGCGACATCCGGAAGTGTGCCTAAATGTTGATTCAATTCATCAGCCGTTAAAGACCCACGCGCAA
The DNA here is from genome assembly GCA_020435025.1 of Bdellovibrionales bacterium. Classification (GTDB taxonomy): domain Bacteria; phylum Bdellovibrionota; class Bdellovibrionia; order Bdellovibrionales; family UBA1609; genus JAGRAG01. Next base: position 2,103 of record JAGRAG010000249.1, read on the forward strand.
TGTTACGTTGCTGCATTCGAGTATCAAACTTAAGATTATTGATCGCATCTTTTAAACTCATTTCCTCTCCTCATTAATTCCAATATTTCGGGCCATCGTCTTTATTATCAAAATTGGGCTCATTGTCCACTACTAATTTCAAGCGAGCCCCTCCTTTGCGTTTCTTCTGAGATTTCCGCTGTTTCCAGCGCGAATAGCCGATCAAAAAGGCCCATCCAGACACCAGCCCCCCCAAGTGAGCTAGATTGGCCACCCCACTTCGTCCGCCGCTTCCCAACAGGCTGACCAACTCAATCCCTGCTAACAGAGTCACAAACCATTTGGCCTTCATCGGAAAAAGCATCATAAAGTAGATCACTCGCTCTCCGAATAATAGCCCATAGGCCAACAAGAGCCCAAAACCGGCCCCTGAAGAACCCACGACAGGCGTCATCATCATAATTTGATTTCCTGAAAGTAAGGTATAAGCAGCCACCAAAAAGGAGTAAATCAATCCGGCCCCGACTCCAGTCACCAGATAATAGGTCAAAAAGAGCTTGCCTCCCCACTGGCGCTCTAACTCTGAGCCAAACATCCACAGTATCAGCATATTAAAGACAATATGAAATGGACTCGAGCTATGAACAAACATGTAGGTCAATGGTTGCCAGATATAAAATTTCGCCACGACATAGGCCGGAACCATTCCGAGCCATTCATTGACAAAATACCCTTCCATAAACAAATTTTGTATAATAACAACCCCAATCAACCACACAGCAACCGTAAAAATGATGAGCTTTTTTACAACAGGTGTGAGCGGCATCACCGACTGCATTTGGTAGGACCCTCTCATGTAAACTCCTAAGACGACCTCGGCTGACTGATTTCAAGCAAAACTCCTCCAGCCGATTTGGGGTGAATAAATACAACTTGAGTGCCATGAGCTCCCGGGCGGGGCTCTTCATTAATCAATCGAACTCCCGACTGCTTCAACTTCTGGACAACAGGCTTGATATCATCAACTCGTAAACACAAATGATGAACGCCAGGCCCCCTCTTTTTTAAAAAAATGGCAATGGGGCTGTCTTCGCTTAAGGGTTCTAATAGCTCTATATTCGCCTGATTTTTAACAGGGATCATGGCCACTCTCACTTTCTCAGTTACAACCTCTTCAACAGAAGCTACGGTGAGCCCTAAAGCCTTGTAAATCTTTTGCCCCTCGTCGAGGCTCTCTACAGCGATTCCTATATGATCTATTTCATAAGAGAAAGAAAATTCAAAATTCACCAGACAACTCCTTAAAAAACTCTTCGTATCTTGCGTAGGCCTGGTCGTTGGTCTCTGGAAGAGCCTTCGTCTCCGCAATAATAGGAAAGAAGTTTGTATCTCCAAACCAACGAGGAATAACATGCCAGTGCAAGTGATCAGGAATACCGGCTCCGGCAACAGCCCCTAGATTTAACCCAACGTTGATTCCTTCACAATGATAGGCCTTTTTGACTACTTTTAACACTTCGTGCAGCAGATGGGAAACGGTCAAAAACGCTTCAGAACTCAATTGATCCATATCCCCACAGTGCTGGTTGGGAACCACAAGAAGATGCCCCGAATTATAGGGATACTTATTAAGAATCACCGAAGCCGTCTTCCCCTTAAAGAGCACCAAGTTTTCTGGATCTGGCTTCTCCTTTAGGGCACTACAAAACACACACCCTTTGGGCTTCACCAATTTCCGAACATAACGATACCTTTCAGGACGCGCCATAAAATCCCGTTCTTGGGGCCATATTTCATCCACAGAGACCACCTTTAAGGGTTCACCAACCTCGCTTTTTTCCTTTTGACTGGCTGACATTCCTTCTGATCCTAAGGCGTCTTTTTTCGACATCCTCTGTCTCCTCTACTTTTTCTCAAGTAAAACCTTTATTCCATCGAGTAGAATTGGAAAAAGATACTGTTTCTCTTACCTTATCAACCACACTGGAAAATTCCAAACCATGAAAAACTTATTGAATCCGGTCAAAGAATAGTAAAGTTCCCTAACCAAAAGAACAACCAGCGGAGCTTGGCATCGGACCCGTCAAAACTGCGGAAATTTTGAGCAATTCT
>JAGRAG010000250.1 GCA_020435025.1 Bdellovibrionales bacterium
TGCGCGTGATTCATTCCTTAAAGGAAGCTTCTTCTGCAATAGCATCTGCAAAACGGGAAAGTCTAAACGCCTTTGGATCAGAAAAAGTCTTTTTAGAAAAATATATCGATGGGGCAAAACATATCGAGGTTCAGATTTTTGGGGACTCCGGAGGCCATGTTTTCTCACTTTTTGAAAGAGAGTGTTCCGTTCAACGGCGTCATCAAAAAGTGATTGAAGAGGCCTTAAGCCCTAGTTTGAGTGATACAGAAAGACAAGAGGTTGCGGCGGTCGCTCGGAAAATTGCTAAAACAGCCAATTACAAAGGGGCCGGAACGGTCGAGTTTCTCTATCACGATAATAAATTCTATTTTATGGAGGTGAACACACGTCTTCAAGTAGAGCATCCAGTAACGGAGATGATATTGGGAGTTGATCTTGTCAAAGCACAGATTTTGACTGCGGCAGGAAGATCTTTGTTGTGGGATCAACAGGAATTGCGACCGGCGGGTCATGCAATTGAGTGCCGTATTTATGTTGAAGATCCATATTTAAATGGAGTACCGAGTCTGGGGCGATTGGGTTTTTGTCACTGGCCTGCGGGTCCGGGCCGAAGATTTGAAGTTGGGTTTGAAGAAGATGATGAAATCACATCCTTTTACGATGCCATGATTGCCAAGGTGGTTGTATGGGACGAGAGTCGCACGCGGGCCATTCAAAAAATGAAAAGAACACTGCAAGAAACGGTTATTTTTGGATTGCAAACGAATATCCCCTATTTACTTGAAATATTGCAACACCCTGAATTTATAGATGGAAAGATGACGACCAACTTTATCAATCAATATTTTCCAACAGGCTTATGTAAGGAAGATTTGGATCGACACGATTTGGATTTAATGGATCAAGTCGAAAAGCAAATTGTTGAACCTTATAGAAACTCCGAGGGCTATTCAATAAATACAAACTCAAACCCCTGGACGGCGAATTGGTAGGTGCACAGATGAAACCAATATATATGGAAGTAAACGGCGAAAGTAAAAAAGTATTTGCACAAAAAATAAATGGAGCACTGTGGGTCCATGTTGACGGAAAAACATTAATGAGACCCCTTCTAACAAAAAAGAGCCGTAACCATAATAAACATGTCACGGCCAACGAGCCAGGAGTGCTCACCGCGCCAATGCCGGGAAAAATTTTAGAAGTGAAGATAAAAGTCGGCGATGATGTCTGTGAAGGTCAAATCTTAGTTGTCATGGAAGCGATGAAAATGGAGTACAGTTTAAAATCCGATATTGATGGCAAAATTAAATCAATTTCAGTCAATGTCGGAGATCAGGTAACATTAGGAAGAAAGTTAGCTGAGGTCTCGTCGAATGGTTAAAAAAGTAAAGATTGTCGAAGTAGGAGTCCGGGATGGACTACAAAACGAAGCTGTGCCGCTCTCTGTAGAGACACGTTTAGAAATGATCAATGATTTAGTAGAAGCCGGATTAAAGCATATCGAAGTCGGTGCCTTTGTCTCTCCGAAATGGGTTCCGCAGATGAAAGGAACCTCGGAAATCGTAGCTACATTAAAACATAACTCCTCGCCCAAAGTTTTTGCAAGCCACTATTCTGTACTTGTCCCGAACCTTAGAGGAATGGAAGATGCTTTGAAAAGTGGTATTAAAGAAGTAGCAATATTCGGTTCTTGCTCCGAGGGTTTTTCGAAAAGAAATATCAACTGTACGATAAAAGAAAGCTTTTCTCGATTTCACGAAGTCATGGATGTGGCAAAAAAACATAAAATTAGGGTTCGAGGCTACTTAAGTACAGCTTTTGGATGCCCTTATGATGGTGATGTGTCCTCCACGTATGTCGTGAAGCTGGTTGAAAAAATGCTGGACTTAGGAGTTTATGAAGTTTCTATAGGCGACACCATCGGGGTGGCCGTGCCGTCTGATGTACGTGAGTTGTTAAAAAAATTAAGCTCTCGAAATATTCCTTTCCATCAAATCGCTATGCATTTCCATGACACTCGAGGAACGGCCTTGGCTAATGTTTTGGCAAGCTTGGACCTTGGTATTAGAGTCTTTGACTCTTCAGTAGGTGGACTAGGAGGTTGTCCCTATGCTGAAGGAGCACTGGGTAATCTGGCGACTGAAGATTTAGCCTACATGCTTCAAAAAATGGGATACAAAACAGATCTAAATATTGAAAAACTAATTGAGATCCGCAAATGGATCAGCCGAAAGTTAGATCGACCTTTACCTTCTCACGTAGGCGTAGCAGGCCTTCCTAAGCAAAAGCCTTTTTTATAGTTTGTTATTAGAGCAAGTTTTGCTTTTCAGACCAATATCGCATTTCACTCTTGAAATATTGGCTGATTCAGCAAGTTCGCTTACTATTAAACGGTTAGGCGGAAAAAAGTATGAAAGGCAACAAACAAGTGCGCGAAAGGATATTCATTGTTGATGATATGGAGATCAATATCAAAATTGCACTCCATGCCTTGAAAGATGAAAATTATGAGGTTTATACGTTTAAAGATCCTCGGGAAGCCTACGAAAAGATGCGAGAGTTACGCCCCCATCTGTTTTTGCTAGACGTTGAAATGCCTCATATGACAGGGATAGATTTAGCCAGAAAAATTCGTGAGGAGTACATCTACAAAGAAGCTCCCATTATTTTCATTACAACATTAGATGATGAAAAAACAATGAAAGCCGCCTATGACGCCGGGGCCACAGACTTTCTCAATAAACCATTTAATCACTTAGAGCTAACCTTACGTGTGCGGAGTGTTTTAAGAACGTTTATGTTAGCCAATAAGGTTCAGAAGACCAATCGGACCTTAGAAATAAAGGCGAGTGACATTGCCTCTTTAAATAGAATATTAGTGCACGACCTTGCAGGTCAGATCCAGAAGTTGCAACTTTATGGATCGTTGATTGAAAAAGGCCAATTAGATTTGGAAAAATACAATGCGTCTGTGAACACAATGTGTGAGATTATTGATCATGTGCGTGAAATGTTAGCATTAGAAGAAGGAAAGCATCAGTTGGACCTTACACCGGTGAGTGTGCTAGATGCCGTTCTTGAAGCTTTTGCTAACGTTGAGGAGCAAGCAAATAAAAAGAAGGTAAATATTAAAATAAGAAAAGAGACTCTGGAAGGTGTGGATATCATCGCGCACAAGAAGTCTTTGAAAAATCAGGTTATCACTAATGTCTTAACGAATGCGATCAAATTTAGTTTTCCTGAAAAAGATATCGTGATTTCAGGAGCCTCTGTGAACGACCATTTTGTGCTCGAGATTAAAGATTTTGGAACGGGCATTCCGGATGAAATACTGAAAGATCTTTTTAACAAATATCTTAAAACGACAACTACTGGAACAGATATGGAAAAGGGAACGGGTTTTGGCATGCCTCTTGTGAAAACCTATATGGAGCACTACCATGGTAGTATCGAAGTGATCACCAAGTACGATCCCAAGCCCGAAGCCGTTTCAGGTACATTGATGAAGCTCTATTTTAATAAATCATAGGGCCTATTCCTTTTTTAATATTATCGCACTTGAGCTGTTGGAGCTGGTACCCTTTGAGTAATGACATAGAGCGATTTTCTTAGTTGTTTTTTTAAAAACAAACAAGGCGATCTTTGACAGAACCAAACGGACCTGCAAGGATAATTTGATTTATCAAACGGGGAGGGTTTTGTGTTAAGATTGATAATAGTGGTTGTTTTGGCCATATCTACTTTTAATGTTTGGGCAAAGGGAACAACGACGGTAACAGAGAGCAACGACGTAACAGATTCTGCAGTTACAAATGCTAAGCTAAAAGCCATGAGGGGTTCGGAATCTCCACTATCTATTAAAATGAGAATGAAATATCTTGGTGCCGGCGTTGACAATCTTGGGAGTGGAGCGAGGCCTAATCCTGATAATAATGTGGTGCCACCAGAAACTGAGCTTCAGGGGACTGTTGCTTTTAGCTATCGTTTAAATAGCCATTCGACTGTGAGTGCCGGTACGGGCATCTCTTTTTTACAGCCGGAAGAAGAAGGTTTTAATCGCTCTGAAACTTATGAACCCTATATTCAGTATGATAGAACTCACAAGACTTGGGGCATGGAGCATGATACTTATGGAAAGATTGGGTATTATACCGGTCGAAGTCGTGAGGCAGGGCGAGATCTTCATTTCGTTGTGGGAGACTATTTTGTAAAACCGTTGGAAGGAACACGATTTTCCGTGGGTGTAGATTTCGGCATAGGAGCAAAAACGTTTACGAAGTATAACGGTGATGATTATGATTGGGGTTGGGGACTATCGCCTTTTGCTGAATATAAAATATCAGATAGTTTTAATGCAACGCTAATGATTACCACCGGCGGTTCGCACTATCGCAGAGGTGAGTTGCTCAGTGACACCATATTTGCAGAGTTTGGTTTAGGCTATTCTTTAACGGATGTTGTTTACATTAACCCAGTGGTTGCGATGTATCCTGAAAGCCCAGATTTAGAAACGACAACGATTTCTATTGATACAATTGTGAGTGCGTTTTAAGGCCTACAGCAAAAGGTTTTTGATCTAGATTCATCCTGTCTTAGATATTTTTCTTTAATAGTAAGAAGGCCATTTTGGCCTCGCCTTGATAAGCCTCAGGGCCCCCTAGGCCCCCCAAGGCGGGCCCCCTGGGCGGGGCCCCACTAGGCGGCCTTTTTAAAGATGCTAGAGGAACATTGTTTGCATGATTTTAAATTGTGAGAACGCTCGCTGTCTTTTGGTTTATTGTGCAAATTTATGCCGTTTCTTGGGTTGTTTCCGGGGTGTTGTCGGAACGGCTTTGTCATAATTCCAGGGTTGTCAATCATTTGATCATTTCTAGGTCGACAGGATGGATTCCTGCGTGTTGGTCTCCATTTAAACTCAATGCTGGTCAACCAAATAAAGAGAGTCATAAGTGGGCGGTTCAGCTAAACTCTCTAAAGGCTTCAGACGAACTCAGTCCGAACTTTTCTATGACAAATCCTATAAATATTTACATAGATGAGTGGCGGGAACAGAT
>JAGRAG010000251.1 GCA_020435025.1 Bdellovibrionales bacterium
AAGACGGTAATTTACTATAATTTTGGTCCCTTTGACCAACGCTATTCATTGGCTGAACTAGGGTTTTTTTGAGAAATACGTGTTGACTGAGTTTAAATGGGGTAGAAATGGCTCGATTTTGGAAAGTGCATCTTTTAGTTTTCGAAATAATATTGTCACAGGGGAATATTTAGGCTAGGAGAGGAGTGTTAAATTCATTAATACAAAGTGTTGATAGATGCGTAGTTTTCTTGCCGTTTGTTGTTTTTTGGTATGTCTGGGTGCTGAAGCGCGCCCTCAGTACAACGAGTTTCTTAACTCCACCACAGATATAAAGATTTTAGTTTTCTTGTCAGCGAAGTGCCCCTGCTCCCAAAGTCATGTGAGTCATTTAAATGAACTTAAAACCACATTTTCGGAATTTTCCTTTTTTGGGGTGATCACGGATTCAGAAAAAGATTTAGAAAATGTGGCGGTGGAGGAGTACTTTTCGTCAAACCGATTTCAGTTTCCCATTATAGAAGACAAGGGTCAGGTTCTTGTTAAAAAGTTTAATGCATTAAAAACTCCCCACGTTGTCTTAGTACAAAAAAGTATGAGTGGTTCTTACGAGATTGTCTATGAAGGTGGGGTTTCTGATAATAGAGACTTTGATAAATCAAGAGTACATTATTTAGCAGAAGATCTTAGAGCCCTAAAAAAAGGTCTTAAAGCTCCGTATCGAGAGGGAAAAAGTTTAGGATGCTACATTCGCAGATTTTAAGTAGGAGTTTCTGGATTTTCATTTTGTTTTTGTTGGTCTCATGTGAGTCGCCTATCAATAATCGAGTTTTAGAAGGTGATTTGATTCAAAAAAAAGTGGAATCTCGTTATCAATTTTTAGGTTATGAGGTATTTATTGAGACCAAATGGTTAAAGGGACCTATTGGTAAGATCAGTGTCGAAAACAGTTTGCTCGTGTTTGTAGCCAACTCGAAAGGTGAGGTGGTTTCCTTGCCCCAGGACCTTCATGTTGAGTTTTACTCGACGATGCCAAGTATGGGACACCCTCTTGAAGACGCAGGATACTTTGAAGTATTGGAGACAGGTCTTTATATAAATAGACACATTGTTTATAACATGCCGGGACGCTGGAAACAGGAAGTTTGGTTGGTCGATTCGTCGGGAAATATAGTGAGTAAAGTAGAATGGTACGAATCTTTTTAATATTTTTGTTAAACATCTTACCGGCAAAGGTCATTGCCAGCAGTTGCTGTGGACAAGGGCCTTCGAGCTTTCTGGTTTTAAGCGGTAGTCAGAGGTATGTGGTTTCAACAAGCCTTACCTATTCGGATTCATTAGGCCGTGTTGCAGATACCGATAAAGTGTTGACTTATTGGGAGAAGAAGTCCAGGTCCGTTCAAAACTTATCTATAAGTATCGGGGGAACATTGCGTGATCGTCACCAGTGGTTTGCTCTGACTTCTCTTCAAAAAGGGACTTATCGGGATTCGATTGAGTCGGGCACTTCAGTCCATTTGGGGGATACGATTTTAGGTTACACTTACGAAGCTCTTCCAGAGTATCGATTTTCCTATTGGAAACCCATAGTCTACTTGTCCCCAATAGTAAATTTGCCAACGGGTCACTCCATTTATGATGAGGCAAAACTGAGTGAGGGGGCTGATGTAACGGGTCACAATCAATGGGGAGCAGGAATAGGTCTTACGCTCAAAAAGGTTTACTTTCCGTGGACCTTGAGTTTGCAGTTTAAGAGTCTTTATCTTTTTCCGAAACAATTTCGAAATATTGAGGTCTCGGGTTTTACTGACAATTCAGTGGCATTTATGACTTCTTTTGCGAGCCGATTTTATGAACTGACTGTTAATTTGGGGCTGACTATGACTCACTTAAGCCCTCGAAGTCTTGAAGGCTTCGATATTCGTTCTGATGCATCTAAATCCTACACGGCTATGTTCGGTGCGCAAAAGTCTTTAACGGATCGTTGGACCATCGGGGCGAGTTTTTCAGATCAATCTCTGATAGGTCCTGCGGAGAACACCTTATTGAATCGATCCATATCCTTTTTTACAAGTTTGAATTATTTTTAAATGCTATTTGGAGGCGAAAATGAAGTATCTAGCGATATTACTAATGATGATGACGTTAAAGGCTACGGCGGACTGTCCCTATACAATAAATTGGAAAGCGCAGAGCTACTGTGTTTCTTTAGAGTGGTTAAATGGAGAAGCTAAATCTCGTGGGAAATTCAGTGACGTGAACGAGCTGTCTCCTTATCTTATTTCCATGGGAATGAGTCCCAATCAGTGGGTGTATTCGCAAGTCGCGGCTAAAGTATGGGTCGCCGGAGAGAAAGAGCAGACTCCGGTCGTTATTCCAGGATTTCGAATTTTTCCTTACATGATGATGTCCAATGGGCACCACCACTCTACGAGATATGATTATGTTGGACCGGATCAGGATGGAACTTATTTACTGAGAAGAATGGCCTTTCATAAAATGAGAGGGTGCTGGAGCCTACGTTGGACGACGGCAGACGAGGATTTGCTGGATTCAAGTGCGGAATTGGCACAGATTACTGAGTTTGTAAATTTAAGTGAGGCGGAACAAAAATCTATCAAAGAACTTTGTCAAACACTGTCTCTGTAGTCCAGATTGTTGAACACATTCCTTTCTCATTGTAATGTTTTATGTGATGAGAGTGATGTATTGGATTTTTTTTCTGGCTTTAATCATTTTTTTTAAGTCTGCCTGGGCGAACGTGAAAAGTCCGGGCGAGGCAACAAAAGCTTCTTCTGATTTTCAAAGTCTTTCGGAAGTTGGGGTCCGTCTTAATGGTTGGAAAGTGATTTCACAAAAAAGCATGAGTGGTAACCAACTGCAGATTACAAATATTGAAGCTCAAAAGGGACCCGTTAAGATATTTTTGAATATTTACTCAAATATCTCTTATGAGTTGGCAAGCACTGAAACTAAGATCGATCAGGTTGCACTGAGTGCTCTAAACAAGGCTCCACCTCACCCCTATAAGGTTCTAAGAAAGCCCAATCTTTCTTGTCCCAAGGATTTACCGCATACTATGGTTGATATTTCGTTGCCATATAATAGAGAGCGAGCCTACATAGGGGGAGCTGATAGAAACTTTTTGTTTCAGAGATGTCGATCGCAGCACTTCCCCTATTGGGGGGGCTTTATCCATTTTTATAGGCCTGAAAACCAAAGCCTTGTTAAGGTTAGATTGTTTTGGCCGAACCAAAAAAAAGGGCTTTCCGCTCGTAAAAAAGAGCTGGAAATGACCATGAAGTCTCTATTTTAAGTTAGTCTCTGATCTCTATCGTGCTGAAGTTACAGAGGGTGTCTCTATATGGGTGTTAGAAAACTAACACTCCTGTTGTTTTTATAACTGGACCTGAAATTTCTTATAGATTAGGTGATCTTAGCATATTCTACGAATATGGCTCGAACTCTGCTTATTTTTTTAGTGAGTATTGGATGGATTTCAACGTCTCTGTCTATGGAGCTATTTTCGTCGGCAGGTTCTCCAGTTGCCAATTATGGAGAGCAGGTTTTTTTAGTTGAGCCAGGGACAGTCTTAAATTTTAGTGCGACGGGAATGAGTTTCCAAGTTGAACGAATTTTGAATCCTCAAGAAAGAGCTAATCTAACAGTTGTCTACAGTCTTGGAAATGGAGAAGCCCTCCGTTTGGCGGCTCACCGATATCGAACTCCGGAGCCTCAGTTAAGTGGGGGCGGCTTGACGAGAAGATCACGTTTTCGACATGAAGCTCATTTTGAAATGGATGCCTGGGATACCCCTTTTGGGGCCAACTCAATGGGTAATGAGGGGCTTGGATTAGGTTTGTCCAGTGAGCCGGTCAAAGACATCTTTTTGGACGCTATGTTGAATTTTCAAACGGGTTGGGAGCAAGTCCAGTCGACAGATTTGCCAGTTGTACTGGTCAATGAAGATCGATCGCGAAGCCCGTTCTATTTTGTTGTCGAAGAAGTAGATGTTAAGTTCTTAGCGGATGAAGCATTCCGTAACTGGTCTGAGGTTCGGAAAGTTTACCCGCAAGTGGAAGAACATTGGTTGCAATTTGTTAGTCATACTTGGGAATTTGTGAAGCTAGGTGACTTTAAGTTGTCACAGCTAGCTTATGATGGTGAACGGTGGGTTTTATTAGACCTTTGGAAGGACAACGAAAGAATCAACAAATACGTTGATATCGAGCAAGGGTCTGTTTTTGACGTTATTGATGAAGATAAGATTCCTCGACTCCTTCGCGCACAGATGTTCGAAGTCATAAGAGATCGTAGACGCCTAGAACTATGCGAAGCCAAGCTTAGGTGAGAGTTACTTAAGTTTTGCCAAGGCTTCTTGGACCGTATTAAAAATGTAAAGATCATCGGACTCTGTGATGACATTAGATTTTTTTATTAGCTCAAGGGGTTGTCGTTGTAATCCAATAAGAGCTACCTTTCGAGTTCCATTTCTAACTTTGTTAACAGCACTTTCTAGGGCAATCATACCGGTGACATCCATGACTGTGACGTGTCGCATTAAAAAAAGCACCTGAAGAACATTGTCGTTAATTTCAGTCAGCGCTCCGGCCGCCTTTCCAGCAGCTCCAAAAAATAAGGGTCCATTGATCTCGTACACGACAGTTGAATGAGGCAGGTCTTCATTGACTTCAGGTGACAGATGGCTCTGTGTTAGCTTTTGGCCTCCAGAAATTTCAGCCATTCTTTTCATAAAAAGAAGGGCCGCTAACAGAACTCCAGCTGTAACTCCAACAACCATATCAAACATAACCGTAAGTAAAAAGCAGCTGAGCAGAACAATAAGGTCACTCCGAGGAGCGACCTTAAGGATATGAAAAAAGTGTTTTGCTTCAGACATATTATAGGCGACGATGAGTAACAGTGCGGCAAGAGCGGACATTGGCAGATAAGAGACGGCCTGAGAAAAAACTAAAATGATAAGTAAGGTAAATAGAGCATGCATAAAAGCAGATAAGGGAGAGCGGGCCCCAAAGCGAATATTAGTAGCCGTTCTAGCTATGGCCCCTGTTGCGGGAATCCCTCCGAAAAAGGGACAAACGACATTTCCAATTCCGAGCGCGATCAGCTCAGCGTCAGGATCGTGTTTTGATTGCGTCATCCCATCTGCGACAACAGCCGAAAGTAAGGACTCAATGGCACCCAACATAGCTATAGCAAAGGCGCTTGGTAAAAGAGCTTTAATGGTCGATAAATTAAAAATGAATTCATGTCCGCTACTAGATTCAAACTCCCAAGGCCACTGAAATAGGGGAGGGATCGGAGGGATTCCATGACCTGTTTCACCACCTAGTTGAAAACTGAAGCGGCTTCCTAAGGTGGATACCTGAAACTCGGGAAACCAACTTTGGATAGCGACCAGGCCTACAGTGGACACCGTCAGGGCAACTAATGGAGCGGGAATCTTCTTATTCACCTTTGGCCAGATAATAAGTAAGGACAAGGTTACTAAGCCAACTGTAAACTCAGATGGGGACCAAGAGTGTCGAGCCTCAAATAAGGTGAGTAGTTTTTCCCCAAAGCCTTCGGGCATTTTTTCGATAGCTAGACCAAAAAAATCTTTAACTTGAAGTGTGCCAATAACGACGGCAATTCCCGAGGTAAAACCTGTGGTTACTGGATAGGGAATAAACTGAATGAGGCGTCCCAGTCCGGCTAGTCCCATGACGATCATCATCAGGCCAGCTAAACCTCCAGCAACGAGCAGTCCTGCAAAACCAAATTTTTGCACAACCGGATACAAAATCACAACGAATGCCGCTGTAGGACCGGTGACTTGAAATCGGGAACCTCCAAGTAAGGCAACCAGTCCTCCGCCAACGATAACGGTGTAAAGACCATATTGCGGTGGAACTCCGCTGGCTATCGCTAGCGCCATCCCTAAGGGTACGGCCACCAAACTGACGACCAGTCCGGACAAAAAATCAGACTTAAAATTTGTAAAGGAATAGCCCTCTTTCCAGCAATCCTTTAAGGCCTTAAAAAGGCGCACTTTTGGAAAAGCAATCTGAGACTTATATCTTTGTGGCATGGGAGTCATCTTTCATAGATTTGTGCTCAGTATGACGGTTATTTCAAAAATATTCCAGAACTATTTAAACGATATGAGCGGATGAACTTCTTTGACTATGTCATTGCTTCCTCTTTTAAGAGCTGGCAACTTGTAGGCATGGAATTAGTTAAGGCAAAAAAATTAAAGCAAGGTGATGGAATTGGAATCTTTACCCCTTCATCGCCCTCTTACGTGCATAACCCTGAAATGTATGAAGTTGGTAAGAGGAACTTGGCTCAGTTAGGATTTAATGTGATCGAAGGGGAGCTGACCCAAAAAAGAGCCAGTCAGGGTTACCGATCAGGAACTCCCAAACAGCGTGCCGAAGAGTTTATGGGGCTGATCGAAAATCCAGAAGTACAGGGATTGATGTCGACCATTGGTGGTTCAAATTCAAGTAGTATGATCCCGTACTTAGATTTTAAAAAGATTAGAGAGAGCCGAAAAGTTATTTGTGGATACAGTGATGTGACATCACTACATCTAGCTATTTTAAAATATTCACGAATAAAAACTTTTTATGGTCCAGCGTTGATGACATGGTTTGGTGACTACCCGAATGGAGTTATGGAAAGCGCGCAATTTTTTTGGGAAGCAGTGACGAATACCTCAAGCCCTCGGCCGCTTCAACCTTTTAGTAAGTGGAGCAACCACGGGCGAGATTGGTCCAACGGAGATTGGAAAAAGATTCCGAGAAACTGGTGGGACAATAAGGGATGGAAAGTTTTAAATTCAGGTTTGATAGAAGCTCCCATTGTAGTAGCAAATTTAAATACTTTGATGAGCTCAGCAGGTACTCCTTATTTTCCGGAATTGGAAGGAAAGATTTTGTTGATCGAAGAGATGGCCGCTCCTTTTTCTCGCGAAGAACGAAGTTTACGGCAACTCCAACTCATGGGAGTCTTTGATAAAATTGTTGGGCTTATTTTTGGTAAGCCGGAATTTCCGGATACGGAGGGAGCCCCCTTTTCTCTAGAGGATTTACTATTAGAAATTGTGGGAACAAAAAGTTACCCTATTGTAAGTCAATTTGATTGTTCTCACACAGTACCTATGCATACTATTGCGGAGGAGACATTGGTGACTTTTAGGGCGGCGAATTCCTACGACGTTGACTTCATTTTGAAGGAGAGTTTTGTCGAAGAGGTGTAGTCGTAGCTCTTTGTCGCTGATCTGAGAAACGATCAGCGACGGTCGTTGACATCAATATTATCTACTGATGCGGTATCTGACATAAGGTTGAAAGGTATTTGGTAAAGGGATTTTTCGTTTCTTCTTAACAACCTTCCCGCAAAGACCCCAAGTCCATCCTCCGAGAGGAAGTTTCTTTTTGCATTTAAAGGTACGAGGCTCATTG
>JAGRAG010000252.1 GCA_020435025.1 Bdellovibrionales bacterium
GATCCAATCGCCACTCTTCTCCTGGGGGAACTTTCTGATCTTTTCTAAGTCCCCAGAGTTCTCCTTTAAGAGGAACTCTTCCAGGGGAATAGAGCCCCAGCTTCGTAAACAAACCTAGTTTTAAAACTTGACCGATGCTGTTGTCCGGAGGAATGGGGCTGCTGTAATTTCTTGTGAGTCCTGTAGCCAAGCGATCTAATGCAATAATAAGATGTCTTCTTGCGTTTAGGTAATCTGGAGTCTGGCGCACTTCTTTACGAATAAACCCAAGCAGGTGATCTTGGGCTTCTAATCGACTAAGGGATTCCAACACATGTTCGATGTTCTCTAAAATCGCTTCTGTTTTCCCGGATATATTAAATTCAAATTTCGGTTTAGGAAGTCCTTCAGACTTTGCAACTTTTTTAGCTTCTTTTTGTTTATCCAAAATTTCCCGAAATTTAGCAATGGACTCAGAAAACGCCTTTAAACCTTCTTCTGTGCGAATGTCGAATTGAATTGTCGGCAGAGTTTTTTGCGCTCCACCTTCTGATCTATGCAGTCGGGCTGCTCTGGATGCTAAGTAAGGAGAGGTGATTTCAACGACACCAATATCATCAAAAGGGTCAGCACTTTTCGGAGGAAAGGCCATGTCTGAGTGCCAGAGAATTGATTTTTTAAGAGGCTCCGCAACAGCCCGAGAACACTTTCTCAACACTTCGGAAGCCGCCAGGGAAGCCTCGGGAAGAGTTGAAAAAACGAGCAGTCCGCAATACACAAGCGAAGTTACTTTTGGGGAAATGAAATGGTGGTTTGTTGATCTCATTTAATTTTCCTAAAATAAAAATTCTTAGTTATTTTATCAAATGCGTCCTTGTTGGTTGTCGAGTTTTTGACACTGAAAAATTCCCTCGGGAAGTATATTCTTTAAAGCAAAATTGTTAATTCCAGAGTTTCCGTTGAAGACCTTTTCATTTAAAAAGAGATCCAGCTCATCCAGACGAGTGTCCATCGCTTTTCGACTACTTTTGGCAAGCTGCTCCTGAGACCAAAGGTGGCGAGCGACAGCGACAAGAAACTTAACGGTAGCAGAGCGAGCGAGGCGGGACTCATGGTTTAAGCATCTAAATTTTCCTTTTTCGGTTGTAAAATAGTTGCTATCACACTTTTTAATAATTCCGGTGTCATATTTTTCAGTAGGATCCGTATCCGGCACATCTTTTACGGCAAGTCCTGCTGTGTTGCCCACCACGCCGCGAACCACCTTTTGACCGGAACGGACGATGCCCTTCAAACCTCCATCCCAGATCTTTCTTTTCCAACTTCGGTCGGCTTGGATGATCTCATACATTTGAGCATCCAACTGATCCCATCCATAAAGTTCAGCCCGCTTCCACTGGGTGTTTGAGCGCAACCAAATGGAGTCGGAGTAGTCAAAAGTATCGTGCAGACATATTTTTCCCTCTTGTTTTCGTTCTTGTTTTTGTTGAAAGTCTCCGAAAAGAAGAGCTTCTGTCGTCTGAGGCAAAACCTGAACTGTTGATGTCGCAATGGTCACAAGATGGGATGAGGAGTTAACCAGTCCTGACATGAATTTCTGTGGATAGTAACAGATATCTTGGATGCGACTAGAAAGATCAAGAGCCGAGTAATTAATATCGGAGTCTTCGGTTCGACTTAAATAAGCCCTACGTTCTCTGCGAGATTTTTGGATACTAAAATCGTCATCAAAAGTTCCGCGATCGGTATGGGCAGGGGAAAAGGAGTCCTGTAGAATGTGAGTTGCATGACCTATATAAAAGAGAGCTAAATTCCGAAAGTGGCGAATAGCCTCTTTTTTTGAGTAAGGTTTAAGCTTCTTCCTCGTTCTGGAGCCACTTTCTTTCATCAAACTAAGAGATTCGGGAGTTTCCAAATCTAATTCGATGGCGACCTTCATTTTCCATGCTTCGGTGGCTTTGTGAGTAGCTTGTAAAATGAGGTTCTGCGATCCATAACAGGCCTCTTGGGCTGATTGAACCAGTCCTTTTGAATCGGTAGTGATGGAGTTGCCCTCATGGACTAAGTAGTTGCGTAAAAAGTGCATATTCTGCCCAGAGGGATTTTTGTGCCAGTCCGTTGAAGCATCTAAGTCATAATACTTTCTTAAATCCACAGCCCACTTCTCACCCGAGTCAAAGAGTTCTTTGCCTCTAGAGGGAACGTCGGTACTAAAGTTACCAACAATGATTGGGTTTTCGGTACGAGTTCCTTTGGTTCCGAACCACTTTCCTTCTAAATCGGAAAAGCCCTCGCCGAAAAGCTCTTCTGCATCAATGCCATATTCATTTTCTAGAACTAATTCAGTGTATTTCAATGACTGACGGTTGATCTCCTCATGTCCGGAAGACTTTCCGAGAGAATAAAATCCAATATCAGTCGTAACTGTAAACCCATAGGCGGTCACTGGTGCTGCTACGAGGTTTAAAGTAGATAGAATCGTAATGGTAGTTTTAATGAAATCACTTTTAAAAAGGCTCAAGGGGCCCTCCCGATTGAAATGACATGCAAATTGGCCATTTACTCTATTTAAATTTGGTTTGTTTGGTTCGTGCCTTCGGACATATTTGCAAAAGTACGTCCAGAAAAGACGAATTTAAATTCTATCTAGAAAATTACGCAAAAAGCTCAAAACTCGGTAAGGATTGCAAAATGAGTCTATTAAATTAGCATTTTATACAGCTTATAACCCCAACCCATGCTTCATATTTTTTTTAAATAAGTATTCTAAATGAAATGAATTAGGTCTGAACACAAATCTAATCAGAACTGTGCTATTTAGGTGACAATTGTCGTTAGACATCGTGTCTATCAATTTGACAACGTATGCTAAACGAAAATTTAAAAGGCGCCTTGAAATCCAATGTGAAACTGCCATTCCGAGGATGAGGTTTCCGTGGACTCAACTTTAGAGAAGGACGTGCGAATCGGCATTTTGTGAAGCAGTAGCAGTTCCAATTCGGCTCCGTACATCAGCTCATTGAACTGATTGTCTAACGTTTTTGACTCATATTTGTGAAAGTAATTATATTGAACAAACGGAGCGACTTGACGCAGAGAAATTGGAAAAACAGAAAAATAATAGGAAAGAGGTAATACTTTTTGAATTGAGATATCTGCCTTTTGAATTTCACGTAAGCGAGTCTCATCGGTCAATCGTAGGGTTTTAAAGTCAAATGGTGTTGAGTGAATAGAAGATCCTGTATTGGATAAAGTTATAATATTGGATGTTGCAATAGATTGTTTTACTTGAGCAGAGACCAACCACTCATGGCCGAGATCCATCAACCCTCCAATAGCTCCAACAAAGGAGTCGTCGTTTTGACTCCATTTAGGAGCATTGGCTCGTCCTCGATAGCCTAAGTTTAAAAACCAATAGGAGGTGGCTTTATAGGCGATAGGTGGTTGGATGAGGTAGCGAGCACTCAGCCAGGTTTTTAAGTCATAATACTCAGGTTCAGCATGAACCGAGTCGAATACATACGAGAGGTCCGTTGTCCAATCGGCGGTCCAGTAGCCCTTTCTATAAAAACGGTATTCAGATCCTACAAAGAAGGATTTTTCTACTTCTTGTCCTACGGTCTTATTCGAGCTCGAAGAAATAGACTTTATTTCGTTATACAAATAACCGGTATACCACTTAAATTGATTTCTACTTGATTGGTAAAGGAACTTGCCGTCGTACTCTCCAAAGGCACTTTTTGCAGCTCCGAATTGAACAAAATGGTGCTCAAGAGGATCGACAAATGTTGCAAAGGCTTGTCCGTACAAACCATAGTCGGTCGATTGGCCAAACCAGGGAAGAAGCGAACTAAATCTTAATTCATTAACACCCTTATAAGGCTGAAAATTTTTTGATATAGAATCATCTGGAGCTTGTGTCGAGGGTCTTTCCTGTTCCGTATTTACCAGTGAATAGCTTTTTAGGGGCCAAGGAAAAAAATAAGGGGCTGATACTGTGACGGGCCTGAGAGAGTCAGTATAGTATTTGTACCCCTCAGCTGTCAGTTCCACAAATATCCATAAAGAGTTTAGTGGGCGAGCATCTACAATAGAGTCATAAGGGCTTTGGCGAGTGAAGACGCCCTCTTTCCAGGAATAAATTGTAGAGCCAAACTCAGAAGGAGCGATAAAAAAGACTTCACCGTCACGGGTTATCCAAATCAATTTTGAGTCAAACCCGGCAAAACGCATGACTTCTGTCTCATTTTTAATGAGAACTCTCTGATCACCTTTTTGATGAAAATAGTAGATATCTCCGTTTTCAGAAAATTTAGGTTCGGAATGAATAAAAGAACCCACCCCATCTTTGGTTCTTAAACGAGCTTCGTCAAAAGACTCTTCGGGTAGTGAGAACAACATATTATCGGGACCAATGTCATAAACCACTTTTCCAGAAAACTCTTCTAGCCCAATTCTTCGGTAATCATATAGTCCCATTTTTATCAGATTGGGTGAGACGCTTGCAAAAGATCTAGAGTAATAAGAGTCCTTCCACGCAAAGACCTTTCCTAAGGGCAAAGTCACTTCCTGAGAAAACCATTCTTGTGTTTGGCGATCGATTCGTTGCAGTTGTGGATTTTCTCTTCCCGTGGGGGAAGTGAGGAAAAAGACCTCTTTAGAGTCGTCATTGAGAGGGGAGCGAAGGATTGAAGTCGTTTGTCCTTTAAACGGGGATTCTTGGAACTGGATCGCTTCCACTTGATAGTAGCGAATGAAATCGCTAATCAATTCTTCATACCCAAACTGGAAAGTGCTTAAGAACGTTCTATCTAGTAAAAATGGATTGATCCAATGAACGGCATTTTTTTTAAAAAAATCGTTGGTTGTATCGACGCCAAATCTCTGTGCGAGATAGAGTTGAAAGAACCCTCCAATAATGTACTTTTCGTATCCAAAAGGAAAATCGATATGATCATTGATTAATCGCGAAGAAGTTATTTTTCCCGATCGGACCATTTGCATGAGAAGGGCTTTATTGGCTCCGCTAAAAAGCCGGCCTCCTTCGGACCACCGATTCTCGTTCATCGTAGCGTTTCCTTCTAAGATGAAAGTAGGCAAAAATAAATTAGGGTGAACGAGAAAAACGAAGGGAAAGACTGTTTGGTTCCCCATAAACGTATGCAATGATTTAGAAAACCCATCTTTTGCAGACAACTGATAAAGGTGAGCGGATTCATGAGAGAGTAGGGTATTCAACCAAGATCGACTTGCGAACTCATCTAATAAAAATGCACCACCGTCAAAAAAAACGGTTTTCAAATTAGGAACCACAGTCGCGTAGCCATTTGCAACCTGAGAGTGAGAACTCAATAAAATGAGGTCGGCTCTTTGATGGAACTTCCAGGAAAACTCCTGTTCGTAAATTCCTTGGATGAATTCATTGTTCTGCTTTAGTTTTTGAAAGAAGTAAAAGCTCTCTTCGGGAAGTATGTAACTGTATCCTTTATTGCCGTGATAAATGTGATAGTCGACGTCGTCACCTGGAGTAACAGAACCATATGCGAAGCAACTGATCAGTAAAGTTGCAGTAAATAAAAAGGATCGGAACATCTTATGAAATCACCTGCAAAAGGAGTCGGGTTTTAAAATGGAAGGCATCCTACATAAAAATTTGTCATAGACTCATTACGCAAAGTAGCATCAAAGTGTCTCCTTAGTCATTGTAAAAAAAATTGCGATATGGTGAGCTGAAAAGTCAGAAAAGGGGAATGTATGATCTATGTTTTAATGGCACTCTTGGGAGCCGTAGGGGTGCTCATGAGGTACTTCATTGTAGGTCTGTATCAGGGGTCTTTGTTTCCATGGGGAACTTTAATAGTAAATGTATTGGGTAGTTTCTTTATGGGAATCTACTATGGACATCAGTTGATGGGACATCCTTGGTTTCCTCCGATTGTCCACACAGCCATTACCGTTGGTTTATTGGGAGCACTAACGACCTACTCAACATTTAGTTTGGACACCATCAAGCTGATTCAGTCGGGTCAGTTGGCGCTAGCGGGAGGAAGTGTTTTATTAAATACATTTTTAAGTCTTTTGGGATGCTATTTGGGTATTAAATGCATGGCCCTTTTCCCTTGAGTTAGATAAAAATTATCTGAGCGTCATTGAAAGATTTGGTAATTTTATTGGGCCGGTATTTGCATAATATTATAATAAAATAATGCAATATGTCGTAAGTAGTTGAAAATACGGTGCTTTGCTAGGGGTTGTTTTCGAGTGGACCTAGGAAAACCTTAATTTTTCTGTAATTATAACAACCTGCCGTGAAAGTAAGTGAACGGGGCATTGCTAAAATGTTGATTTTGTTATATAAAACGAACTTGACAAAAATTGTTCGTACGTGAACTGAGGAGGATATGTGGATAGTGAAATGACAGGGCTAGGGATATCCCATCCTACTGACGGATCCAATGAATTAAGTAACTCAGCAGATGTAGAAGGGTTCGGTGGAATAGGTGTCCAAGACGAGGATTTAGCTTTTATCGATAGCATCGAAAATATCCTCGACTTAAATGAAGATGAGTATCCTGTATTTACTCTCGCCAAAAATAAGGCGAGATTTTTGCGAATGCTAACTTGGTATAAAAACAAAGAAACTTGGTTGGATGTGGCTCCTATCAGCGGAGTGAGCAAGTTATTTAAGCAGCAAAGTAAAGAGCTTGAAGGAATTCGAGCCAATAAATTAGATTATGAAATGGAGTTAGAGACAGGTACGCTCACTCCTTCACAAAGATCTTATCGTCGTGACGAATTGAAAATGTGTAAGGTCCAAGAAAAAATGGCTGTGCATCTAATTGCTAAAATGCAGGTAAAAATTAAAAGCGGTCGACGATAGTCTTAGTAATAAGACTTTTGCCGCGGAATAAAGATGAGTTCGATACTCATCTTTTTTTGTTTCAATGAAAGGCTCTCTCGCTAATTTTTTCTGAGCCTTTTCCTCACAAATAAAAATTGAAAATCCGATACTTAAAGAGGCTGTCGCCAAATGGTCAGATTTGGAAATAAAATATTTCAGATCGAAGGAGGCGTATATGAGATACGTTGATTGAGAGCTGAAGTATTTTATTTTCAAAGATGGCCGTTTGGCGACAGCCTCTTAAAGAGCATTTTAAAAGGAATTGTCGTTGGCGTTTTTTGGGAATTCGGAAAAGCAAATAACAGAAACAACCGATCGAGTCAGATACTTTTTGCTGACCTGCGGAGTGATTCTTTTAAGTTACTATACGTATATGGAGTTTCAAGACCGAAGCTGGTCTTCCATGCCGGTTGTTTTATTCTCAGACGCTGTATTTTTAGTTGGTGTATTTTTAACATTCACGAAACATAAAGACAAAACTAACCTGTTTTACATTGTACCTAGTCAGGTACTGATGACTTTTTTAATTTTTCAAAGTGGTGGAGTTCATGCTCCGGGAATTTTTTGGTTAAGTGCGATACCTGTCATTTGGGCCCTTTTGTATCAAGTTAAGGGCTTGGTTTTTGGATTTGTGACAGTTGTTTTTTCCTATCTTTTTATGTGGTTTAACTATTTGCATTTAGATGTCTTTGCTGTTTTTCCTTCAGTGACGGCTATCAATCGAGCCAAACTAGAAAACTTCTTTCTTTTTACTACTTTTATTTCTGCCTTTATTTTGGCTTATACCATCGTATTGAGACGCTCGCAGGAAAAGATTGAAGAGAAACAACATGATATCGAAAGTCTTTTACGAATTTTAGTACACGATGTATCCAATCCACTGATGGTGATTAAAAGTTGCTTACACATTTTGAATGAACAGCCATCTTCTAATATACAAGCTCTTACGACTATGATGGTACGATCTTCTGATCGGATGCATGAGATTGTGACAGATGTTCGGCAACTTTACTCTCTGCAAGATGGAAAGCAAATAGTGGACGTTGTGAATTCCGATCTGATGAGCTGTATTCATGACTCCATAGAGACCCTCAAGTCTCGGCTGGAAAGTAAAAACATTAAGATCGTCATAGATAAAGATGACGACCACTTTTATGCGTTGATCAACCCTTCTCTAATTACCAATCAGGTGATCACTAACATTCTATCAAACGCAATTAAGTTCTCGTCAAATTCTACTCAAATCTGGATATCTGTGATTGATGACGCTCATTCTATACGTGTCGAAGTTCGGGATGAGGGAATCGGAATTCCCAGTGATCTTTTAGACAGCGTCTTTGAAACCACCTCTCCAACTTCTCGAATGGGCACAGAAGGAGAAAAGGGAACGGGTTATGGATTGCCGATTGTAAACCAGATTATGAATAAGCACCGTGGGGCTGTGAGAGTTTTCAGCCCTCCTCCTGGATATTCATCGGGAACACTCGTTCAATTGGAATTCCATAAAGATGTTCGACAAGAAAGCTTCCAACGTAATGTCAGTTGATTTATTGGACTGTTAAATATGGCTCAAGAGAATAGTGATCTCATTCGAATAAAAAGTCGCCTTTTGCCTATGTTTAAAGGACAAATTTTTGGCTCTAGCTTGTCTGTGATCTCTGCTTCAATTATCTATCTCTTCTTCTACAAAACAAACGGATACTATCAACACCTTTGGTATATAGTGACTCTTGTTATAGCGGTATTGAGAGTTGGCTACTGTATTTTGTATACTCAGCGCTTTTACAATCACGATTCAGTTGAGAATCAAAAAGTCTTTGAAAACCACTATGCATTGCTAATTCTGTTTTCAGCTGCAATTTGGGGTTTGTCCCTTTTTGTATTTTATCCTCATGCTCAAAATGAAGATCTAGTAATCCCAGCAATTATTCCAATTGGCGTTCTCATTTCTGCTCTTGCTAACTTAGGAACTTCAAAAAAGGTGTCTTATGCATTTATTGGAGGTCTGCTTTCAACTTACATTGCCTATTTTATTTTCTCCTGGTCGAGTCTCTCTATTGTAATGACTATTACTGGAGTTCTTTTTATCTTCTCGTTAAAGAAGAGTTCGGATAGAAGCTTCAGTGACTACGAAGCCTTACAAGATATGCTAGAGCAATCTCGAGAAAATTTGCGATTAAAAGAAGAACTAGAGGTCCAAAAGATAGTTACGATTCAAGCTTCTAAACTAGCCTCTCTTGGCGAAATGGCAGGTGGTATTGCTCATGAAATCAATAAT
>JAGRAG010000253.1 GCA_020435025.1 Bdellovibrionales bacterium
GACGTTCTCGATCTCGACGAGCCTGGTCCTCTTTTTCACGACGTTCGCGATCGCGGCGAGCTTGGTCTTCTTTTCCGCGACGTTCTCGATCTCGACGAGCCTGGTCCTCTTTTTCACGACGTTCGCGATCGCGACGGGCTTGATCTTCTTTGCCTCGACGTTCTCGATCTCGACGAGCCTGATCTTCACGCTGTCTACGTGCTTGGTCCTCTCGTTGGCGTCGAGCCTGATCTTCCCTTTGCTTGCGCGCTTGGTCTTCACGTTGACGTCGGGCTTGATCTTCCCTCTGCTTGCGAGCTTGGTCATCGCGTTGACGTCGGGCTTGATCTTCCCTCTGCTTGCGTGCTTGATCTTCACGTTGACGCCGAGACTGATCCTCTCGCTGTCTACGCGCTTGATCTTCTCGTTGACGTCGCGCATCTTCTTGTCGCTGTCGTCGCTCTCTTTCTTGAGCCCCACGGTCTCGTTCTGCACCACCACGATCTCTTCCACGATCCTCACGACTGCGCAAAACCTCAACTGGAGCCATACTGCTACCTGTAGATTGAACAACATTCTCTTGAGATGAAGCTGCGTAACTGTTAACTGAAAATAACAAACTCGCCGTTAACCCTACAATAGTTGCCTTATGCCACATCTCATGAAAATGTCGCACACAGCTACGGTCTGATTCGTTCATGTTCCCCCCTTAAATTATTTTTTCTAGCCCAAGGTAAAGCAAATGCAGTACCAATTTAATGTTGTCACTTTGGCTCCAACTCAATTTAGATATACCGCGTCGTAGCTATTTGCTTACATTGCCCTTCATAAAAGTGTGTGATGAGCTAAATATATTATGAAGAAGGCTTTTCTAATACAGCTACTGTCACTCTGCTTCCTTCTGTCTTTAGGATGTGATTCGTCCAAAAAAGAGGGCGAGATTCCGATTGACGATCCATCTGACAAAGAAGCTCTTTCTCTTTTTAAACCTCGATCAGGCCTTCCCACCAATCCTCATGATCTATACGGACTGTGGGAAGCCACGCTAGGAGCGGAAAAAGGCGCCCTTTATACTGGTCGTGTTTTGTTAGACAAAAACAGAGTCGTTTTAGCTGTAAAGTGTGCCTTTTCTCAAGGCAAAAACAAACCGACGCTTTTACTGTATTCTTCATCAAATTCTGAAGCAATTATTACTCGCCAACAGATTTATGTTGAGAAGTTCAATAAACAGACCGTCCAAAAGTATCAATACTTTTGTTCCTCCGATGTAGGATTACTCAATGCTATTTATCAAATAGATCATTCACTAGAAGTTTTAAAAATTCATACAAATAGTGGAGCACTGACTTTAAAAAAGATTCTCGATCTCGTTCCTCAATAAACTATTCTTAGACATCCTAAACCCCATCCGATTTCATTAGAAATGTCTTATTTTGAATCAAAACTTAGATTTCTAGCAAGGGCCGTAAATCAATTGTGTTACATTATATAGAGATAAGGCGGATATGTAACGTGTCAGATAGCTTTGTATTTAAATCCATTTTTGGGTTTTTTAGAATTGGTATTTTATTGGGTTTCCTCTTATTTGGATCCGTTGCTTGCACAAATGTTATACCCGAGTTTTACTACTCAAAAGAACAATCCCTGACAACAGAACCTACTGTTTCCTTTGTTTCTCATCATCTTCGTGTTGATGAATCTTCGGAAAGCTTCAAAGTAGGAATTCAACTCTCACAACCCTCCATTTTAAATACAACAATTGAAATAGCGACAGTCGGTCAAGCTTTGGCACTCAGTGGGCTCTCATTAGATTTGCCCAAAAGATACCCTATTCCTGCTGGAGTCCGTTTTTTTGAAGCTTCCATACAACTCAGTGGAAACTCCACGTCCCCCGGCCTCAACGACATTTCTCTTCCTCTGAGTTTAAGTGTTCTTGAAAATGGAATAACGATAGAAAACCCCGATATGACCCTTTTTGTTCGTGACGACGACTACTGTCAAGGAATACGGCTAGAAATGATTCCATTTGCTAACTCTGAAGAAGGCGGAAATGGAGAAACCACCCCTTTTACTATCTGTACTCCAACACAGTTACTTGCCATTTCCAATGCAGACGTCAATTTTTCGAAAAACTATATTCTTATGAACAATCTTGATCTTGCAGGGATGAAACCAAGCAATTATAAACCCATAGGTAATTCGACCAATCCCTTTATTGGCCATTTCAACGGAAATCAATACAAGATCAAAAACCTGACGATTCATCGCAAAGATGACAATTTCATAGGAATGTTTGGAGTCATTGGTGATACCGGAAAAGTGAACGATTTAGATCTTTATATCAATACAATCGAAGGAAATATGAACGTTGGAGGACTCGCCGGCAGAAATTCAGGAACCATAGAAAGAGTCTCCGTCACTTCTTTAGATTCACAAAATAAAGTGATCGGTCACGCCAATCTTATTGGTGGCTTCACAGGAGAGAATACCGGAACCATTTCTAACTGCTCTGCCATCGTCAATGTTGAGGCTGAAAATGTGGCTGCAGGTGGATTTGTTGGAATCCATCATACTGTGAACGGGAAAATTACGAATTCCTTTTATCATGGAACTCTGATTGGACAAGATGCACCGACCGGTGGTTTTGCTGGCAGTGTGGCTGATGGGGCCAGTCTTTCACAAAATATCGTGTTTGGAGGAGTCGTCGGTTCAAGTGGCAACGGTTTTGTTGGAACCTTAATTGGTAGAGTTCTAAACGCTGGCACCATCAATAGAAATTTCGTACATCACAATGTCGAATGCACCAACAGCTTAGGTTCCTGTAATCAGAGTGGCAGTTCCATTCTCTACTATAATTTTTCTAACCCACAAACCTGGAACCCATTGAACCTTTTCCCCCTCTGGGATTTCTCTTGGACCACTCTTGATGGTGCCTCAAGCGTCTGGACCCATCAAAGAGATGTTATCCACCCCTTATTAAACATGCCCGTGCGATCCTCTTTTCAAGGGCCAAAGTACCATCACATTTTTGTCACCTCTCAAAAATTTGATGGCAACCTCGGAGGTCTGTCTGGTGCCGACGAAATCTGTCAGAACTTGGCTCGTAAAAGTGATTTAGAACATATCACTACGAGAACCTTTCAAGCGGTCTTAAGTGATAGTACTGGAAGTGCTGAGGATCGTCTGTTGCTATCGAAACCCATTATTAATTCTAGGGAAAAAATTGTAGCCACGAATCCATATGTATTTTGGAACGGCAGCATCGATAAAGAAATTAGCTCCACCGAAGCTGGGTTCGCTTTTTCTGATGACGACGCTCCACTGGCTTGGACGGGGGGAGGAAGAAATTTGATGGGCGGCGCAAGTCACTGTTCGGACTGGTCCACTCCTGACCCCTCTGTCAAAGGGACTGTGGGGGATACCACATCGTTATCATCTTGGCAGATAGAAACATCTAGTTCCTGCTCTATACCATATCGTATCATCTGTATCTCTGTCGATTAAAACTAGCAACACACAAAACTGAAGTATCTAACTCAGCTTAGGACAACAATAGATCGCCAATCTGTACGAAGCTATCAACATTTAAACTGGCTCCGCCAATTAAAAACCCATCAATATTCTCTTTTCGACTGAGCTCCATGGCATTATCAGGCTTAACACTTCCACCGTAAAGCAAGGAGGTCGATTGAGCCCGCTCCTCATCCCAAATTTGCGACAACACTTCACGAATGTGCTTGTGAGCCGCTTCAGCAATATCAGGGGTCGCTACCTTTCCAGTTCCTATTGCCCAAACAGGTTCATAAGCAATAACCACATCACCTTGACTCGAACAAAGCTTTAATCCCTCGACAAGCTGCTGTGTTAAAACCTTATTCGTATCCCCAGCATCACGTTCCTTGAGAGTTTCGCCAACACAGACCATAGGAATCATTCCAAACTTCTGAGTCAGTTGAACTTTTTTAGCGATATCCTCATTGGATTCCGAAAAAAGCGTACGACGTTCACTGTGACCAATTAGAACATGGGTCGCATTTAGATGGGAGACGACCTCCACCGAGGTCTCTCCAGTAAAAGCCCCTTCCGTCTCTGTAAAAACGTTTTGAGGCCCCCATTGCAATCCACTGTCGTTGACCATCCCACCAAGTGTGCTCAAACAAATAGTCGACGGAAACAGAGCATAGTGGGGCAACCACTCGGGTTTCACCGATTGAAACAATGCTTGAATGAATTCGGTAGTTTCTTGAGGAGATTTATTGAGTTTCCAATTTCCCGCACAAATTTTATTTCTCATCTTCTTCACTCCGGTGTCACTAGGTTTGGCAATTCACTTCCCTTCTTTTTGCTAAACTCTCTTAAAGCTTCTAATCCGGGAAGCGCATCTCCCTGAAGGTACTCAAGGCTCGCTCCACCACCGGTAGAAATATGAGTCATTTTATCCGTCAATCCGGAAGCTGCGACGGCAGAGGCCGAATCACCTCCACCAATAATAGAAACTGCTGAGGCACCAGCGACAGCTTCGGCGATCGCAAAGGTTCCTTTTGCATATTCTTCGACTTCGAAAACTCCCATGGGTCCATTCCAAAAAATCGTTTTCGCTGACCGTAATTCATCTTGATAACTTTGAATTGTTTGCGGACCAATGTCGACAGCCATCCAATCCGCCGCAATACCTGTTCCAGATGTAACTTTTCTTTGACTTTTTTCTTTAAAATCAGGAACAATTACGTGATCTAATGGCAGCATCAGTTTCTTACCTCTAGCTTTCACTCTTTCTATCAGATCCAGAGCAAATTTTTTCTTGCCCTCTTCCACCAATGATTTTCCTACTGGAACGCCTTGTCCTGCTAAGAAAGTGTAAGCCATTGCACCACCGATGATAAAAGTATCAACTTGGTCAATAAGACTTTCAATAACGCCAATTTTATCACTGACTTTTGCTCCACCTAGAATTGCCACAAAAGGAGCTTCATGATTTTTAAGAACCTTATCTAAAAACTCGACTTCCTTGGCAATTAGAAATCCTACCCCCTGCTCCTTGACCTCTGGATTCAGACCAACAATGGATGCATGAGCTCGATGGCAAGCACCAAAAGCATCATTAATAAAAACATCCGTGTAATCTAAAATTGCCGCAGGTAAGGAACGACCATTTTTGGTCTCGTCCGGATGAAACCTCAAGTTTTCTAGTAAAATAACTTGGTCCTCTTGCAGGCCTTTTAACAAACCCTTAGGACCATCACTTCCGGGGTCCTCCAAAAGAATGACTTCTTTGTTCAAAAGCTCACTCAATCTTTGAGCGACTGGCTCCAGACTGTACCTCTGCCGATCCTCATTGGATTTCGGACGACCTAGATGAGAAGCCATAACCAGCTTCCCACCCTGTTCCATAACATACCGGATTGTCGGTAGGGCCGCCTGAATTCGTGTCTCATCGGTAATTTCTTGTCTGTCGTTGAGAGGCACATTTAAATCCAAGCGTAAGAAGACCCTTTTGCCTTTCAGATCTATCTCATCAATTCTTTTAATTCCATCCAAACCGGTGGCCATAACTAGAGCCCTTTCTCATTCATATATTTTGCGAAATCAATCATACGGTTGGAAAATCCCACCTCATTGTCATACCAAGACATCACTTTTGCCATTTTATCGCCAACAATCATTGTCGTAGGAAGATCCACGATCGACGAAGACGTATCACCCATAAAATCACAGCTGACACACTCATCCTCTTCACATCGAAGCACTCCTTTGAGCTCTCCCTGAGCTGCTTGGATCAATGCTTCATTGATCGCGGCCACCGTTACGGGCTTTTTGGTGTTAATGACAAAATCAACAACACTTACGTTAGGTGTTGGAACTCTAATTGCAATTCCGTCAATCTTTCCATTTAGCTCTGGCAAGACCTGTCCAACAGCCTTTGCAGCTCCCGTGGTTGTGGGGATCATAGAGACGGCTGCAGCTCGCGCCCGTCGAAAATCTTTATGAGGCCCATCTAAAACATTTTGGTCGTTGGTGTAAGAATGAACTGTTGTCATCACGCCATTTTCAATGCCAAAAGTTTCATTGAGCACTTTCGCCAAAGGTGCCAAGCAATTGGTCGTGCAAGAGGCATTACTAACAATTTTGTGTTGAGCAGGATCATAAGTCGTGTGGTTGATACCCCAAACCATGGTCAAATCCGCACCAGGCGCAGGAGCCGAAACAATCACTCGCTTGGCTCCAGATTCAATATGTTTTTGGAAATCCTCTTTGTTCTTAAAGGCACCCGTACACTCAAAAACAATATCTACCTCTTTTCGAGCCCACTCGGTTTTAACGGGATCCCGTTCATTTGAAACAACAATGCGACGCCCATCGACAATCAAGCTACTGTCGTCATAGCTCACATCATGATTCCACTTTCCATGAGCGCTATCATATTTTAGAAGATGAGCCATCTGCTTAGCTGACATCAAACAGTTGATGGCGACAATATCAACCTTATCGAAACCATATCGAAATACGACTCTTCCGATTCTACCAAAGCCATTAATTGCAACCTTAACACTCATTTTTGTCTCCTTTTTAATTCCATTGGATTTTCGTAAACATTTTTAAAGCATTTTCCTTTGTCTGAGCCGCCAACTGCTCAACTGTGACATTCTTTAGTTCCGCCACTTTTTCTGCTACATGCACCACATAAGCAGAAGTATTTTTTCTTCCCCGCAAAGGAACCGGGGTTAGAAAGGGCGAATCCGTCTCGACATGAAGACGATCGATAGGGACTCTCTGAACAATTCCACGTAGTTCATCGGCATTTTTGAATGTGACCACGCCACTTATAGAAATATTAAAGCCCAAATCTAAGACCTGATCCGCAAGCCACTGTGTACCTGTAAAACAGTGAATCACTCCCTTTACTTCTCCCCTAAACTCTTTCAGGACTTCAACCGTTTCCAACTCCGCATCTCGGGTGTGGACTTGCACAGGAAGATGAAACTCCCGCGCAATCTCTAATTGTCGACGAAACACTTTTATTTGCTCGTCCCTCGGTGAGTTATCGTAATAAAAATCAAGTCCAATCTCGCCAACGGCTACGACCAAAGGACTCTGAACATTGGACTGTAAGTATGTGTCCACGTCTGTATTAAATTCCTTTGCATCATGGGGGTGAATCCCTAAAGTGCACCAAACAATGGGATTATGATCTGCGGCTAACTTCATAACAATGGGAAGATCACTGGGACAAGTGCCGATGGTGATGAGGCGTTCAACTCCATTTTTTTGAGCCAACTCGATAGCTTCGTCGGGAGACGTTTCCAAAAAATTCAAATGCGTATGCAGATCAATCCACGATGTCGTACCTAAACGATAAGCAGTCACGTCACTCATGTCGGGCCTCTGTATCAGTTTGAAAAACGTTTTGTGATTGATAAAGGTAGTTCTCAAAGGCCAAAGACCTATCTAAATTCCCACGTATATCCTGTTCAAGGCCATAGGCCTCAACACCTAAGGTTCCCAATACGCTATCACTGTAATCCGCCAATCTTTGAATCAAATGAACAAAGTCTTTATGGATCACTTCATGAACACCATGACGATAATACCCACTGTCCCGTAATAACTGCTGCCAAATACGGCAAACCTGTAAGGCCCCTTGACGATCCTTAACAAGCTCTTTAACCGTCTCGATGGCTCTTTCTGGAGCTCCTTCTAACAAATCAACCCATATATCTAAAGATCTCTGTCTTAACAAAGAGAGATCTTCATTTTGCAACTGTTCGGCCAGCTCCACACTTCCCTGAGCCGACTTCAATATCCACTCTTCTTTAATTTGACTAATTTTTTCCAATTGCGCTAATGGAAGAGCCCCGAAACGGACCACCTGAGCACGGGAGCGGATAGTTGGTAAGACACTTGCAATACTGGGTACTAACAAAATAAAGTAGGTTCGTTCTGGAGGTTCTTCTAGTGATTTTAGAAGAGCATTCGCCGTTTGTTCATTCATAAGTTGCGCATCTTCTATAAGGATGATTCTGGCTTTACCCGGGTTTTGCAGAGAAATGAAACTTATGATTTCTCTCGCTTTATCAACCCTAATGACTCCGCTTTCAGGAGTGATATGCAAAAAGGACTCACTTTGGCCATTTTCCACACGCAAGCAGGCGGGACAACTCCCACAGCCTCGGTCTTTTTCACAAACTAAATACTGAATGAAGCCTTGAGCAACTAACTTTTTGCCGATCCCGCTTTGGCCAACAAACAAAAGCGTTGAAGGAAACCTCTGCTGTTCCAAAGCTTGCAACAGCATTTGAATCTGAGATTCATGACCAACTACTTTTTTTAAGATCTGAGCCACTGCTTTTCCCTTAAATACTCTAAGAGCTCTTGCAACAACTCCTCCGGTTTTTTGCAAGCATCCAACACCAACCACTTCTCTGGCTGACGCCGACTGAGGTGTAAGTATCCCTGACGAACTTTTTCATGAAAGTCTTTTTTTTCAAGCTCAAAACGATCTTTCTGAGCGCCGCTTTCGTCTTCTCTTTGTTTCATTCTCTCGGCACTTTTCTCAGTCGGAAGGTCTAAAAGAACCGTCAAATCCGGAGCAACATCTTTCGCTGCATAGGCATTGAGCCACTCTACATCTTTGGAATTAAGTCCCCGAGCACTCACCTGAAAAGCATAGGTGCTTGCCGTAAAACGATCCGACAAGACCCATTGTCCTTTTTTAAGACAAGGCTCTATCACTAAATCAACATGTTGGGCACGGATGGCCTGATAGAGAAGCAACTCCGCCCGTGGTGTTGGTGCTTCGTGTCCCGTCCGCAAAATAAGAGTTCTTAACTCTTCTCCCAATTCCGTTCCACCGGGTTCTCGTGTCAGATGATAGTCGATACTTTGTTGATTGAGCGTTTCGCACAATCCTCGAATCAACGTCGACTTACCCGAGCCATCTAAACCTTCAAACACTAAAAATGCCATGCACTGTTTCTATACAGATTTTGCGATAAGTCACGACCTTTCCACTATGAAGCACAGCTCTGTAGGCCGTCGCAAAATCAAATTCTCAAAATGAGGCACCCTAAAATTCTTGATTTTTACTCATCCCGGTCTTTTAACTACGAACGAATTCCTTCCGAAGATTTGTAACTCCTCAACTTTGCTCAAAAGACTCAGACAAGGTGGGCAGGGCCGCTCAGGCAGCTGCGCCGCACACGTTGTGAGCATTGCACCACCCAAACTCACTTTGGTTAAAGTTGAGGAGTTACAAATCTTCGGAAGGAATTCATTCGTAATTAATGGGCTCAGTTTGTATAAATTATTGAGCTTTTTTGCCGATGAAGCCTTATGGCAAAAGAAAAATTTCCCAAAATTCTCATCTGTCTTGTCGATCCAGCTAGAGGAAAGACCACAGGAAAGTACTTATCATCCTTTGGATACCACACTAAGGTCTGTCAACGAGGAGGAGAAGCCAAGGAAATCATCTCGACTTGGGAACCCAATCTCATTATTTGCGACCTACTCTTTCCTCACCTGGGTGCTTTTGCCATGCTTAAATGGCTGAAATCATATGACTACGACCAGCGTACGAGCATGATCGTGATTTCCGATCATAACTCTAAAGCCAATGTCGAAGCAGCTTTTGCCTTAGGGGCTCACGACTACATGACAAAACCCTTGGAAATGGAAGATCTTCTTGGCAGAGTGGTATTCCATAGTCGAAAACACAAAATCATTCCGGAAAAACAAAAGATTCCTCAAGCTGGAGCTTTAAAGGTTGGTGAAAATGAGCCTCTCACTCCAGGATCAAAACGGGGTGAAGATGAAAGAATGCGCTCTCATAGATACATTGAGCTTCTCTTAGAACAGGCCCAATCTCCGGAGTCCGTTGAAACCCGCTTACACCACCTATTAAAAATGGCTAACGTAAAGTATAAGGGAGTGCGAATTAATTTGGTTAAATATGAAGATCAGGTGACTGGTTTTGTTGTCGCCTCTCATGACTGTGACAAAGTCAGCGGATTGAAGTTAAACCTAGAGAAATATCCCGAAATTTTGATGTCTGTGAATACCAATTCTACTATGACCATTGAAAACCTCGAAAATGCTCCAATGTACAAATCGATCACTCAACACCTACAAAACATCCAATTTAACTCCCTGATTGTCTGCCCAGTCATGGTGCATCAAAAGGTGTTTGGGACCATTAGTATTCGCCTCCAGCAGAAGCGAGAGATTGCCGAATCAGAAATCGTTTTTGCACAAATTTTGGCGAGAATTGTAGGCCTTTCCTTAAGTATTGAAAATAACTTATCTTTTTTAGAGTCAAAAGCGTCCTAACCGATCCATAAAAACTCTTCCAGAATTCAATTTTCTCTGGAGAAACAGTAGACGGACCTATTAATTTCCCCTATATTGACCGCTAATTATGAGGAGTATGGCATGTTAACTTTTTTGGCCGCGGTTCATGTATTTGTAGCAATCTTGCTGATTATTTTTGTTCTTCTTCAGGACTCTAAGGGTGGAGCCATGGGGATGCTCGGCGGCGGCGGATCCAATACTGTTTTTGGTGCTTCGGGAACTGTGAACGTTTTAGTTAAAATCACAAGATGGATCGCTATCATATTTGCCCTTACTTGTATCGGCTTAACCGTTTTGATTGCAGGTGAAAAAGAGGCCAGTGTTATGAGTGATGTACCCGTTGCGGCCCCTGTTGAGTCTCTGAAACTGGACCCCAAAGCACCTGAAGCTACAAGTGAAGAGGCTGCGGCACCTGCGACAACACCTACGGAAACCGAGGAGACTTCTCAATAACCATACCAGTATGGACGCGAGGGGATACCCATTAAAAAAGTACTCATTCTTTTTGGCTTTGGCTTAACGGGTCTCATCCTTTTTTGGATGAGCTCGCCTGTCAGTGAATGGCTCGCAAGCAAGTGGGCTCCTCAAGCAAACGAAGCCTCCACAGATAGCAAAGAGCAACCTCTCGCTTTAATCCGAAGCTTTAAAGGGGATGTGTGGTTGGATCGCAAGCAGACTCCAATTATCAAATTAACTAGAAATCAAAATCACTATTCCATTCACTCTTTCAACAAAATTGTCACCGGTCCCGAAGCAGAAGTACACCTGCAATTGCCTCAAAAATCTATTATTGCCCTCACCGAAAATAGCGCTGCTTTTTTTGAATGGGACAATTCAAGTGACACTCGCAAACGCGCTATTATTTATTTGCTCAAAGGCAGTTGGAAACTTATTAAAAGCAGTCCAAACAAAGATTTTTTTGTTATCGAAAAAGGTGAAAAATCCAATGCTCCAGAGCCTCAGCAAAATAAAGTCCGCATTGTAGAACCCACCTCCGTCCGTTCGCCAAAAATGTTTGTTAATTCGAAACTCATTTTAAAAGATGAAAAAAAGACCTTGGAGTCTTCCACGAACAAAGGACCTAAAAAAAACCCTTTACGTACTCTTTCCAATGAGTATTTAGATGCGGAGATGCAGAAAAAACAACAGCGCTTTTTGAATTGCCAAACCAATGCTTTGCGGATGAAAAAAAGTGCTCACGGAGAAATTCTTGTTGAAATGACAATTGAAAGTTCAGGTCAAGTTTCGGATGTATCAATTCAAAGCAACACCTTAAAAAATGATGAGCTCACTCAATGTATTGTCGAAATATTTCGTCGAGCTCGTTTTCGTTCCTTTGACGGCTATCCAATTGTAAAAACTTACCCTCTTATTTTTGAATAGGGCCTGTACTCGTCAAGGCTAATTAACTTTCATTAGGCCCCTATTTTTAGTCAAAGGCATTCATTAAATCTGTATAAGACCAATCGTATATTACTTTTTGGTCTTCCGATCTTCGAGAGTGAGGAGGTTCAAAGTAGACTACGGAAAAACGCGTGTCCTTTAAATCTATTCTATGTCGAGTCAAATAGCGCGCCAAAGACACCAGCATTTCAGGAGAACCGGAATACCCTGACAGGGCCGATGCAAAAAGATTTGTTATATAACCATTGTTAATCGTGATCATCGCCGCATAGCGAACAGGCTTCCCCTGAGCTATATCTTGATGGGTAACATTGACAGGATCCCTTGTGATTAAAAATGAACTTCCACCAGTGATCACAAATTGACTTCCTATGGATATGGTCAAAGGCTGCCCATTTGTATCAACGACCCGTCCTTCATTGAATTTTGCTACCGTGATGTTTTCAAGATTGAACAATCGTGTGTCTACTCTTGTTCCTTTATAATACATAAGGTGATGTCGTTTCGCTACTTTTCTAGCACACTCTCCGGCGTCGGCGTTTTGGAAGTGCCACAATGGAATAAAAAAAATGAAGATTAATATCGGGATATTTTTCAATGCCTACCTCGTTTTCTGTCGAATACTTATGGTATTAAGCGAGCTCATCCAACATGATTTTTCAAGCCATAGAATATTAGAGCAAATGAAATGCCGCTTCCAAGCTCAAAGAATAGAAGACTTACAATATAGAATTGCCATTTTTTGTAAGACACATAAGTAAACAAAATATACATTATTTGGGATCAAAATATTCCATACGGAAAGAAGGAGGTTTGTACCTTTCAGAACGACCTCTACAATTTTTTGCGTCGAGAGTTTTCTCGCTCTCTCAACTTGAGGAAAGCCACTTTACAATTTTTGCCCGAGCCTTCTGTTACAGATCCACAGATAGATTCTGATTACCCTATCCATTGCATTCTTTGATTGTGAAACCGTTATTTATCGATAGTCGTGGAGATAATCGATCACTTCTGGAACCCATGGTTCATATTCAGATGATTCGGCCTCCCCATCCTCAGAACAGTTCAGACAAACTGGTTCAATGGAAGGAGTGAAGTGGCTGGACACCAAGAGGTTTTTTTGAAGGTCCTCGAGAAGGGATTCTAAGGATTCTTTGCCAATGACCCTTCGCCGAATCATATCGTCTAAATGGTTGCTTAACTCATCTTTCGAAAATCCAAAGTTTTCTTGAAGATCATGTCCAACCCTAACAACACCCTCACGCTCTAAATGCCCGCTCTGAAAGAGATCCAATGCCGTTTGAAAACTATTGTAAGTCGGCACAGTGCGCCGACCGAACTTGAGGTAATACTCCGAGTCCGTATCAATAGCGAGATTAATATAAATTTTTGAAACCGGATCTTGAATAGGTACCTTTCGCAAAAGATCAATGATGGTGTTCATCTGACTACCGACAACACGAAAAGATTTTAAAATCCTCTTAATTTCTTCTTCACTAAGGCGACGAGAACAAAAATCCGAATACAAAGAATAAATAATGGCATCAGATTCACTGTCATCTCCAAAAAGAATCTGCTTTACTTCATTGCCTAAAAGAATTCGCAACTGTAACAACGCTTGTAACTTGAACCCAACCTGTTGGGTCAATCTCCACATACGTTTTGGATGAACATTTTGCAAATTATCCTTACAAAAAATTCCGAAGGGTTTGACTCCGTCAATCGTCAGCTTTTCTAAAATCTTTTTTTCTAGCTGCGGAGGAGATGCCGTAATAAAAAAAAGCGGCAGGTTGTCCCCGTACTTGGTTTCCCAGCTTCTCTTAAGAGCACGTACAAGTGATGCCGTTCCTGGAACATTTTTTTTCTGAAAAGCCTTCTCAATTGCTGTATTGACCAAACCTTTAAGGGAATCAATGGTCGTATCAAGATACGTTTTATCCAAGTCAAAAACGAATACTTCTTTATTTTTCTTACAGTTATCTAAAG